>DASUMF010000321.1:0-3767 GCA_036277835.1 Acidimicrobiia bacterium | reverse complement strand
GTCAGCGGAACATGGTGGAGAGCACGAACCCCGCGATCAGCAGCACCAGGCCGATGATCAGGAAGTTGTTGCTGGTCTCGCCTCCGGGCAACAGCTGCAGGTAGTTGCCCGCGATCACGACGATGCCGAGCGCGAGGCATGTGAACATCGCCACCGGCACCCAGAGCGAGCTCTGCTTCGAGCCCTTCGCCGCGGGCGGCGTGTACCGCCGCGAACCGCGCTGCGGGGGAGCGGCGGGTTTGGCCGTGGCGGCCTTGCCCGACGGCTTGCCCGCTGCCTTCGCGGGCGACTTCGCGGCGCTCTTGCTGGTGCCCTTGCCGGGGGACTGCGACGACGGCATCGGCGGAGGATAACGCCTCGTGGTGCGCGTCGGCGCCGCGGGTACCGTGACCCGGTGGCCGCTCGGGTGCTCGTGATCGACAACTACGACTCGTTCGTCTACAACCTCGTCCAGTACCTCGGCGAGCTCGGTGCCGACCCGATCGTGCACCGCCACGACGCCGTCTCGCTCGACGAGCTCGTGGCCCTCGCCCCCGACGCGGTGCTCGTCTCGCCCGGCCCGGGGGATCCGGGCACGCATCCCGAGAGCGTCGGCGTCTCCAACGACGCGATCGTGCACTTCGGCAACGCGGGCGTACCCGTGCTGGGCGTCTGTCTCGGTCATCAGTGCATCGGTCACGTGTTCGGCGGCGAGGTCGTGCGCGCGCCACAGGTGATGCACGGCAAGACGTCGCAGATCTCCCACGACGGCCGCGGCGTGTTCCGCGACCTCCCGAGCCCATTCACCGCGACCCGCTACCACTCGCTCGTCGTCGACCGCGCGTCGGTGCCAAACGCGCTCGAGGTCACTGCCGAGTCCGAGGACGGCCTCGTCATGGGCCTCCGTCACCGTGAGCTCCCGATCGAGGGCGTGCAGTTCCACCCCGAGTCGATCCTCACCGAGCACGGCCACGACCTGCTCCGCAATTTCCTCGGCGCCGTCGCCACCCCCGCCTGACCGGCGCGTGCGCCCGCGCGCACCTTTTGGCGTCGCCAGCGCGTCATATCCACGCGCCAGCGACGCCAAAACGCCCGAGGGGGAGTCAGGGGAGGCGGGCCTCCGGGCCGTCGACGACGGCGAGGCCGTCAGTCACGAGCGACGCGAGCGCGTCCGCGTCGAGGTCGGCCACGGCCGACGGCCCGCGCCGCAACGCCGCGAGCACCACACCGCGACGCTGCCGGAAGCTCCCCTCGAACGGGGCCTGGCGGGCGCGCGCCTCCCCGTCGAGCACGCCGCGCGTCGCGCACCGCGCGCGCAGCGGGCACGTCGCGCACTCGGGCGCACGGGCGCGACACACCAACGCGCCGAGGTCCATCAACGCGAGCAGCCGGTCGCGGCCCCGGAGCCGGCCGCCCACCCGCCGCGCCGCGTCTTCGGCCGCGCGATCGGTGAGCACCACACCCTCCACCCGCTGCACGACGCGACGCACGTTCACCTCGATCGCGACCACGTCGTCGTCGTCGACCTGCGCGTCGATCGCGCGCGCGGTGTAGCGCCCGACACCGGGGAGTGCCTCGAGATCGTCGGGCCACCCGGTCGAGCTGATCACCTGCGCCGCCTCCCACAGCCGACGGGCGCGCCGCGGGTAGCCGAGACGACCCCACGCGGTGATCACGGCAGCCGGACCCGCGGCGGCCATCGCCTCGGGGGTCGGGAACCGCGCGAGGAAGTCGTCGAACACGGCCGCGACGCGCGGCACCTGGGTCTGGTGGAGCATCACCTCGGACACGAGCACCGCCCACCGGTCCCGCGTTGCGCGCCACGGGAGGTCGTGACGGCCGTGCGTGCGGTACCACGCGCCGAGACTGGTGGCCCGAGCCGACGACGAGGGCGGCGACACCTTCGGGGCTATTGACCGACCACGATCGTCACATCGCTCAGCCGCGCTGCCTTGCCGCTCGGTGGCGATTGGCTGATGACCTTGCCCTTGTTGGGCGCGCCGGCGTTCTGGGGCACGATCACGACGTTGAATCCGGCACCCAAGAGGGCGTCAGTGGCAACCTGCTGGGGCTGGCCCACGGTGTTCGGGATGTCGATGAGATTTGGCCCCGACGACACGATCAGCGTCACCGCGCTGCCCTTGGGCAACGGCGTGCCCGCGGGTGGGTCGGTGCCGATCACCTTGCCGACGGGCACGGTGTCGCTGGGTTCGGCCCGTGATGTGACGCTGAACCCGGCTTGGCCCAGGGCCGCGGCGGCCGGCGTCTGATCCTGATTGGCGACGTCGGGGATCGGCACCGCCGGCTCGCGCGCGACCAGCACCGTCACCACCGGGATCTCCTTCGGGACCGCCGAGCCGGCAGCCGGGTCCATCGACAGCACGGTGCCTGGCGGCTGGGTCGAGTCGACCTCCAAGAAGATGGGCCCGAGCCCGACCCCGCGCAGGATCGTGTTCGCCTCGTCGCGGGTCTTGCCCACGACCTCGGGCGCCGTGATCGTCGGGCTGCTCACGGTGAGCGTGACCGTGGCGCCCTTGTCGACCTTGCGGCCCTCTTCGGGCGACTGGGCGAGCACGAGGTTCGGCGGTTGCTGGCTCTGCGTGTCTTCGCGCTTCACCTCGAGCCCGTTGGCCTGCAACGCCGCCGCGGCCTCGTCGAACGTCTTGCCGACCACCAGGGGCACGTCGGCGGTGGGTGCGGCCGCGCCGTCCCCACCGATGTCGGAGTTCACGATGAGCACGACGATGAGGGCGAGCAGCAGCGCGAGCGCGGTGCCGATGGCGATCACGGCGCCCCATCGGTTGCCGCGTCCGCGCGACGAGGCCGGCGCCGGCGGTGGCCCGACCGGGCCGTCCGCACCGGCCATGGCAGGCGCGGCGACGACGTACGACGACGTCGTCGGTACCTCGGCGACCGTCGCGGTGACCGGACCGCCGAGCAGCGGCCGGCCGCGCTCGAAGCGCAGGAGGTCGGCGCGCAACTCGTCGGCCGACTGGTAGCGCGCGTCCACGTCCTTGGCCATCGCGGTGAGCACGATGCGATCCATCGCGCCCGACAGGTCGGGCACGATCGCGGAGGGCGGCGTCGGCTCCTCGCGCACGTGCTTGTACGCGACCGACACCGGGCTGTCGGCGGTGAACGGCGCGATGCCCGTGACCATCTCGTAGAGCACGACGCCGAGCGAGTACACGTCGGAGCGACGGTCGAGCGAGTGCCCCTGCGCCTGTTCCGGTGAGAAGTAGGTCGCGGTGCCCATCACCGCGCCGGTCTTCGTGAGCCCTTCGCTCGAATCCGCGCGCGCGATGCCGAAGTCGGTGACCTTCACCTCGCCGTCGGGCGTGATGAGCACGTTGCCGGGCTTCACGTCGCGGTGCACCACGCCGTTGCGGTGCGCGAACGCGAGGGCGTCGGCGATCTCGGCGGCCACGCGCGCGGCCTCCAGGGCGGACAGGCGGCCCCGGTCGAAGATCACGTCGCGGAGGGTCTGGCCGTCGACGTACTCCATCACGATGAACGCGGTGTCGTCGTCCTCCCCCCAGTCGTACACCCCGACGATGTTGGGGTGGTTGAGCCGCGCTGCTGCCTGCGCCTCACGGCGGAAGCGCTCGACCGCGGTGGGATCGTGGGCGTCGAGGGTGGAGAGCACCTTGACCGCGACGGTGCGTTCGAGCAGCCGGTCGCGGGCCAGGTGGACCCGTGCCATGCCGCCGCGTCCCACCTCGGGCCCGAGCTCGTAGCGGTTCGCGAGCACGCGCGCCTCGGTGGCCATCAGGCGAGGCTACCGATCG
>DASUMF010000320.1:0-4867 GCA_036277835.1 Acidimicrobiia bacterium | reverse complement strand
ACCGTTCGCACCGCGCGACGACGGCAACGAGGATCCCCTGACCACGATGATGGTCCCGACCGACGCCGACACGCCCGCGATGCAGCAGCAGTCGCCGAACCGACTCACGCTCACCACGCGCGCGCCGCTCTGGCAGCTCGTGTTCGGTGGCGTGTTCGACCGGCACCCGCAACTCAGGGTCGCGTTCACGGAGGTGCGCGCCGACTGGGTGCCCGAGACGCTCGCCGTGCTCGACCGCGCCGCGCGTGCGCACCGCGACGACGAGCAGCTCGCGACGTTGGCGCTCACACCGAGCGAGTACTTCCGCCGCAACGTCGTCGTGACGCCGTCGTCGATCCACCGCGCCGAGGTGGAGATGCGCCACGACATCGGCATCGACCAGCTCCTGTTCGGCGCCGACTACCCGCACTGGGAAGGCACGTGGCCCAACACGCGTGACTGGATCCGCACCGCGTTCGACGGTGTGCCGATCGACGAGGTCCGCCAGATCCTGGGCGGGAACGCGATCAGGGCGTACGGCCTCGACGAGCCGTCGCTGCGCGAGGTCGCGGCGCGCATCGGACCGAGTCCCGCGCTGCTCGACGAAGGGCCGGCCGACGACGAGCTCGTGCACCACTTCCACCAGCGCTCCGGGTACAGCCGGCCCGCCGACCCGGTCGACGTCGACACCCTCGCCGAGGTGGTCGAGGAGGATCTCGCAACGCTCACCCGGTGAGTCGGTGAGGGTCAGTCCCCGGTGTCGCCGGATGCTGCGGTCGGGGGCGCGGGCGAGGCGAAGCCTCCGTGGATGCCCATGAGCGTGACCTCGTCGATGAAGGTCTGCTGCATCGTCTCCTCCCACGCGGCGTTGAGCTGGCCCTTGATGTGGCTCACGCGCGCGCTGAGGTCGGGGGCGGGCCGCGGGACGCCGTCGGCGGGGGGCGCCCCCATCGGCGGGCCCGTGCGCACCGGCTCGAGGTTCGCGAGCCGATGCGCCCAGTCGGCGAGCGTCGACTCGAACTCCTCCGCCGGAACGCACCGGTTGACGAGGCCCCACTCCTCGGCCTTCTTGGCAGGCAGCGGCTCGCCGTAGAGGGCGATCTCCTTCGCGCGCGGCAGGCTCAGCGACCGCGTGAGCAGCCACGCGCCGCCGCCTTCGAGCGGCAACCCGCGACGGACGAAGATCTCCCAGAAGCTCGCGGCCTCGCTCGCGATGATCAGGTCGCAGCCGAGCGCGAGTTGACAGCCACCGCCGGCGGCGATGCCGTTCACGCCGGCGATGAACGGCGTGTGGCTCCGCCAGATCGCCTCGAACATCCGGTACCAGCCGTAGAGCATGCCCTCGTCGCGCGACAGGTTGCTGGCGCGCCGACGCTCGGGCGGGATCTCGATCGCGCCACCCTCCTGGGTGAGATCGGCGCCGGCCGAGAACGCGGTGCCGTTCGCGGTGATCACCGCGCACCGAACCGCGGGGTCCTCGGTAGCTTCCTTCACCGCCTCGATGATCGACGTCCGCAACGGCCGGTCGATCGCGTTGCGCTTCTCCGGACGGTTGAGCCGCAGCCACGCGACGCCGTCGTCGGCGACCGAGTACTCCAGGCCCTTGGCGGCCCAGGTCTGCACCGCGTCCACCGTCAGGGTTGGTACTGGACCGCGACGCCGCCGGCGACGAGCGCGTCGATCGCAGCATCGTCGAGCCCGACTTCGCGCAACACCTCGACGGTGTGCTCACCCAGCGCGGGCGGCGCGAGGTGCAGCTGCACCTCCTGGTCGCCGAAGTACCACAGCGCGCCGGGCTGCTCCAGGTTCCCCCACGTCGCGTGCCGGTACTCGGCCACCAACTTCGCGGCGCGGTTCGCGGGATCGTCGAAGAAGGGCTCGCGACGCTCACGACGCACCTGCTCCGCGGGCACGCCCGCCCGTGCGAGATCGGTCAGCGCCTCGTCGACCTTGCGGCCGTCGAGTGCGACGCCGGCCAACGCGGCGAGCTCTTCGTCGCGGTCGGCGGCGAGCGCGATCCACCCGTCGGCGAGCTCCACGATGCGCCGTCCCTCCGACACGCCCGTCTGCATGTCGTCGAGCATGGGACGCGGCACCAAGGTGCCGTCGGCACGCTTGAACGTCTCGCTGTTGGTGAGCGCGCCAGCGCCGAGCAACGAGCCCGCGACCGCCTGGCCTTCACCGGTGCGGTCACGGTGGTACAGCGCGAGCAGCGTCGCCACCGCCGACGACATCGCGCACTGGTGGTCCATGAACCCGAAACGGAGCCACATCGGAGGGTTGCCCTCCCCCGCGCCTGCCATCTCCCATCCGCACTGCGCCTGGAACAGCTGGTCGTAGCCGGGCCAGTCGGCACGCGGGCCGGTCGGTCCGTACGAGCTCGTGTGGCAGAACACGACGTCGGGGTTGATCTGCTTGACGGACTCGTAGTCGAGGCCGAGGCGGCGCGCCGCGGGCATGCGCAGGTTGTGGTGCACGATGTCGGCCCACTTGATGGCCGCTTCGAGCGCGGGGCGTGACTCGGGCGACTTCAGGTCGAGCGCGAGGCCGCGCTTGCCCCGCTGACATCCTGCGAACGGCCAGTCACCGAACCGCATCGGGTCGCCGGTGGCCGCCTCGAGCTTCACGACGTCGGCACCGAGGTCGGCGAGCATCTGCGGCGCGTACGGCCCGGCGAGGTAGTTGCCGAGGTCGAGGACCTTCACGCCTTCGAGCGGGAAGCGCGTGCTGGTGCCGGAGCCCGCGGGCGCGACCGACGGCGCCGTCCACTCGCGGAGCACGTCGGCGGTGTGCGCGCCGTGCTCGGGCGCGGGCCCCTTGATCGTCTGCGGCGGGTTCACCGTGAGCGGCTTCCCACCGATCGCGATGCGGCCCTCCACCGGGTCGTCGAAGTCGACGATGTACTCGTTGACGCGGGCCTGCTCGTCGTCGAAGACGTCGCCGAACGCGGCGCACGGCTGGACCGGCACGTCGTTGGCCCACATCTCCTCGAGCCACACCTGGGCGCGGTCGCTCCGGAACGCCGCGACGAGCGCGGTCTGCGGGTTGGTCCACTCGATGTGCGGGTGCGCCGACGCGAACGGGATCGGGCCGTCGTCGACGTAGTTGGCGACGAACTCCACGATGCGCGGCACCAGCAGAGGGTTGCCCATCACGTGGATCCACTCGCCGTCGCCGCACTCGTAGATCGTCGCCTGCGAGCCGCGACCCTCCTTCGGCATCCCGATGGTGAGCAGGTCGGACGGTGTGTCGGCGCGCGACCAGTGCATGCCCATCGGCACCATCGCACCTTGCACCAGGCTGGTGTGCGCCGGGCCGGCGCGACCGGTGCGGCCGCGCGACACGAGCCGGGCGACGATGCCGCTCGCCGCGGTGTACACCGCTCCCCAACTGCCGAGCGGGAAGCGGAGGTACGTCGGCCCGCCGCGCAGCCACGGGAGCTGCTCGTCGAAGAGCCCGAGCCGTGCCATCGCGAGGGTCTCGTCGACGGGGAGGTCGGCGTCGGGGTGGTTCGCCGGCCACGACAGCACCGACGAGACGATGAGGTTGGGGTGACGGGCCGCGAGGCTCGCGTCGTCGAGGCCCACGGCTGCGGCGGCGGTCGGACCGAGCTCGTGCACGAGCACGTCGGCGGCGGCGAGCAGCTGCTCGAGCTGCGCCTTGGAGTCGTCGGTCGGCCCGTCGTCGGAGAAGAGATCGAGCGCGACGCTGCGCTTGCTGCGGTTCCACGTGCGGAACCCCGGCTGCTCGCGATCGTCGCGGGGCGCGGCCGCCTCGATCTTGACGACGTCGGCACCCACCTCCGCCAACAACATCGTGGCGACCGGACCGGCGATGCCGGTCGACATGTCGATGACGCGGATCCCGTCGAGAATTCCGCCGTCGCTGGCTGCGGCCATGTTGTTCCCCCCTGGTTCGCTCAGGAACGTAGCAACTTCTCGGGCGTTACCATCTCGGCGATCCGCGGGGGCACGACCGGCAACGCCGACGACCGAGCCAGGGGGCCGCACGATGAAGTTCGGGATGCCGATGATGGTGGGACCTCGGAACTGGGTGTCGTTCACCCAGGAAGCGGAGGCGGCGGGGTTCGAGTCGGTCTGGCTCCCCGAGCACCTGATCATGCCGGTCGAGATGCACGGCCACCCTGGGCACCCCGACGAGGGCGAGCCGCCGATCTCGGCCGACCTCCCCGTGTGGGACGTGTGGATGCAGATCGCGTTCCTCGCGCCGCAGACCTCGACCATCCGGTTCGGCACCAACGTCTACAACGTCGGGTTGCGCCACCCGTTCGTCACCGCGCGGTCGGTGACCACCGCCGATCTGCTCACCGGTGGTCGGATCGAGTTCGGGATCGGGTCGAGTTGGATGTCGGAGGAGTGGCAGGCGGTGCAGCAGGACTTCGCGACGCGCGGCAAGCGCGTCGACGAGTCGATCGAGCTCATCCAACGGCTCTTCACCGACGACGTCATCGAGCACTCCGGCGAGTTCTTCGAGTTCCAGCCGGTGAAGTTCTTCCCCAAGCCGGTGCAGGCGCCCTACCCGCCGATGGTCATCGGCGGCGACTCCCGCGCCGCGATGCGCCGCGCCGCGCAGCTGGGCGACGGTTGGATCCCGATGGAGCAGACCCTCGAGACGCTGCCCGGGAACCTGGAGAAGATCGCCGCGCTCCGCGAGCAGTACGGACGCACCGGGCCGTTCGAGGTCACGCTCGGCGCGATCGCCGGCGCCGACCTCGACGGGATCCGTCGTCTGGAGGAGCTCGGCGTCGATCGGGTGCTCGTCGCGCCGTGGACCTCCGCGCGTGAAGGCGTCGACGGCATCCGTCGCTTCGGCGACGAGGTCATCGCGCAGTTCAAACGCTGAACCGCGCGAGGAGCAGCGCGGCGAG
>DASUMF010000319.1:0-12815 GCA_036277835.1 Acidimicrobiia bacterium | reverse complement strand
GCGCCCGGGCGCCGATCCCACGCTTCGACCTCCACTCCCGTCGGAGCTGACCGACCACCACTGATTCGCGCGTGCTTATCGGCGCGTGCTGATTGGCGCGTGAGCGTCACACCCCCGGCGTAGCGTCCCGGAGATGCGAGCTCGGACGATCTTCCGCTGCGGTGAGTGCGGTGCCGACACCCCACGCTGGCTCGGGCGCTGTCCCGCGTGCGAGGCGTGGGGCACGTTGGTCGAGGAGGCGGCGCCGACGAGCCGGAGCGCAGCCGCCGTGTCGCCCTCCGCCCGCCTCGGTGGTGCGGGCGCCCCGGCGCCGATCACGAGCGTCGACGCGGGGGCGGCCACTCCCTTCCCCACGGGCGTGAGCGAGCTCGATCGGGTGCTCGACGGTGGGCTCGTGCCCGGCTCCGTCACCCTGCTCGCGGGCGAGCCCGGCATGGGCAAGAGCACGTTGTTGCTCCAGGCCCTCGGGCGCATGGCCGCACGCGGCGTGCGCTGCCTGCTCGTCACCGCCGAGGAGTCGTGCTCGCAGGTGCGCCAGCGCGCCGAGCGCGTCGGAGCGCTGGAGCCCGACCTGCTCGTGGTCGCCGAGACGTCGCTGCCGCACGTGCTCGCGCACGTCGACGTCATCGCGCCCGACGTGCTGGCACTCGACTCCATCCAGACGGTGGTGGATCCCGACCTCCCCGGCGCGCCGGGCTCGGTGTCGCAGGTGCGTGACTGCGCATACCGGCTCGTGCAGCAGGCCAAGGATCGCGACCTCGCCACGCTCATGGTCGGCCATGTCACCAAGGAAGGCACGCTGGCAGGGCCGCGCGTGCTCGAGCACGTCGTCGACACCGTGCTGTCGTTCGACGGCGATCGCGGTCACGCCCTGCGTCTGCTCCACGCGCTCAAGCACCGCTTCGGGTCCACCAACGAGCTCGGGCTGTTCGAGATGGGCGAGCGCGGGCTGGTCGACGTGCCCGACGCCTCCGCGCGGTTCCTCGTCGACCGGCGTGTCGACGCGCCCGGCTCCGCGGTCGCCGCGGTGCTCGAGGGAACGCGGCCGCTCCTCGTCGAGGTGCAGTCACTGGTGGTGTCGACGTCGGTGCCCGCGCGCCGCTCCGTGTCGGGGATCGACGCCGGACGCCTCGGCATGTTGCTCGCGGTGCTCGAGCAGCACACGCAGGTGTCCACCAGCGGCCACGACGTGTACGCGTCGATCGCCGGCGGCCTCCGGGTCGCCGAGCCCGGTGTCGACCTCGGGCTCCTGCTCGCGGTCGCCAGCGCGCGCGAGCGACGACCGACGGTCGAGGGCACGGTCGCGGTGGGCGAGGTCGGGTTGGGTGGTGAGATCCGCACCGTGCCCCAGGTCGAACGGCGCCTGGTCGAAGCCGCCCGACTCGGCAGCACGCGCGCGTTGGTGCCGCCGGGCGCGCCGACCGTCCGCGGGGTGAACACGATCGAGGTCCGCGACGTTCGCCAGGCCCTCGAGCACGGCCTCGGAACCACCGTCGAGCGTTGAGCGCTCCCGACACCTGCCAGCGCACGCGCAACGGCACGCGGCAGAGGAGGCGCGTCAGAGGAGACGAGCCAGGGCCTGCGGTATCGTTGTGGGGTTCCTGGCTCTGTTTGGACCACCGAGAGGACGAGCCGACCCGTGCCCGCCCAATCCCGCTCGGAAGCGACGCGCTCGGAAGCGATGATGCTGGCGCTGCGTCTCGTGGCGCCCGGCACCCAGCTCCGTGAAGGCCTGGATCGCATCCTGCAGGCGCGCATGGGCGCGCTGATCGTGATCGGTGACGGGCCCGACGTGCTGTCGGTGTGCTCGGGCGGGTTCCTGCTCGACTCGGAGTTCACCCCGCAGCGGCTCTCGGAGCTGGCGAAGATGGACGGCGCGATCGTGCTGGCCTCTGACTGCACGCGGGTGGCGCGCGCCAACGTGCACCTCGTGCCCGATCCCAACGTGCCCACGTCCGAGACGGGCACCCGTCACCGCACCGCCGAGCGCGTCGGCCGTCAGATCGACGTGCCGGTGATCAGCGTGTCTGAGGACATGACCGTCGTCACCATCCACCGCCGGGGTCAGAAGCACTCGCTGGAGCCGATCTCGCAGGTGCTGGCCCGGGCCGACCAGGCGTTGCAGATCCTCGGGCGCTACAAGAGCCGGCTCGATTCGGTGAGCGGCTCGTTGTCGGCGCTCGAGGTCGAGGACCTCGTCACGGTGCGCGACGTCGCCACCGTGCTGCAGCGCGCCGAGATGGTGCGGCGGGTCTCGGAGGAGATCGAGGGCTACGTGGTCGAGCTCGGCGCCGACGGCCGCCTCGTGATGCTCCAGCTCGAGGAGCTCGTCGGTGGGGTGGAGGAGGATCGCCGCCTCGTGGCGAAGGACTACTTCGAGTCGTCGGCCGACGTCGAGCTGACCCAGGTGATGGCGGAGCTCGCCACCCTCGACGACGAGGCGCTGCTCGACCTGCACGACGTCGCCCGTGTGCTCCACCTCGGCAGCGACGTGGGCATCGACAGCGCATTGCAACCTCGCGGCTTCCGGCTGCTGCACAAGATCCCCCGCCTCCCCGAGATCGTCTCCGATCACGTCGTCGCGCGGTTCTCGAACCTGCAGAAGATCATGCGCGCCGGGCTCGCGGATCTCACCGAGGTCGACGGCGTCGGCGACGTGCGCGCCCGCGCGATCAAGGAAGGCTTGTCTCGCCTCGCCGAGACGAGCATCCTCGAGCGCTACGTCTAGCAACGGCAGTGTGAGCATGGGGGAGGGGTGGGTCGGTGGCTGAGCTGGAGCCGGGTGCGTTCGAGGTCGACGTCGAGCACATCACCCTGAAGGGCGCCGACGGCGCCGCGGTCGACGCGATCCACGCCCGACCCGACGGCCTCCCGATCGCGGGGATCGTGCTGCACCCCGACATCATGGGGCTCCGGCCCCTGTTCGACGACCTGTGCCGTCGCCTGGCCACCCACGGCTTCGCGGTCGTCGCGCCCGAGCCGTTCGTTCGTGCGCCGGTCGCGGTGCGGTCCGAGAGCGAGCCGACCGCTCGCATGGCGTACGTGCGCGAGCTCGACGACGACCTGCAGATCGGCGACCTCGAGGCGGCGGCCGATTACCTCGTGGTGCACGACGACGTGCGCGAGGTGTCGGTGCTCGGGTTCTGCATGGGAGGCATGCAGGTGCTGAAGGCGGCCGCGTCGGGGCGCTTCGACAAGGCGGTCGCCTTCTACGGGATGATCCGCGTGCCCGACGACTGGGTCGGGCCCGCGACGCGCCAGCCCCTCGACACGGCCGTCGACGTGTGTTCGACGCTCGCCATCATCGGCGGACGCGATCCCTACACGCCCGAGGCCGACGTCGCTGCGCTGCGCGCGGCATGGGCCGACCGGCCCGATTGCGAGATCGTCGTGTACCCGGAAGCCGAGCACGGGTTCGTGCACGCACCCGAACGGCCGGCCCATCGCCCCGACGACGCCGCCGACGCCTGGCGCCGCGTCCTCGCGTTCCTCACTCCGTAGCGACTCGTGACTCAGGTGGATCCGGCGTCGACGGCTCGCGTCGTGGACGCACGACCGGCACAGCACGACGCGGGCACGTGGAAGGACGCGTTGCTTGCCGCGGTGCCGGCGTGGATCACCGCGCGTGCCGTCGTGCTCGCGGCCCTCGCCTACGCGCACTACGTCGCCGACGAGGTGCGACCAGGACGCGCCGCGGTGGCGCGCACCGTGCACGAGGGGCTGCTCGCCTGGGACGGCTCCTGGTACGCAGACATCGCGTCGCGCGGCTACGGCGCGATCGCACCGGAGAGCCTGCGCTTCTTCCCCGGCTTCCCCGTGCTCGGACGCGGGCTCGGGGTGTTGCTCGGCGACCGCGTCGCGCTCGTGGTGATCGCCAACGTTGCGGCTCTCGTTGCCGCCGTGTTGCTCTACCGGCTCGTGCGATGGGAGCGGGGCGACGCGCCGCTTGCCACGCGGGCGGCCTGGTTCCTCTCCATCGCGCCACCGGCGTTCGTGTTCGTGATGGGTTACTCCGACGCGCTGGCGATCGTGTTCGCGATCGCCGCCTTCCTGGCCATGCGTCGGGGGCAGTGGTGGTGGGCGGCGGCCGCCGCGCTCGCGGTGGGCGTCACCCGGCCGACGGGGATGTTGCTCGCAGTGCCGATCGCGGTCGAGGCGGTGAGCAGTTGGCGCGCGTCGTCGGGCGGGGAGTCGCGCGCCGGTGCGTCGCCCGTCGTCGCACGGATCACGGCCGTGGTCGCGGCCCCGATCGGGGCACTGGTCTACCTGTGCTGGGTCTGGACGCAGTACGACGACGTGCTGCTCCCGTACCGGGTGCAGACGTCGTCGCGGCTGCACGGGTCGTTCGCCAACCCCTTCACGACGGTGTGGCACGCGGTGGAGGGTGGGTTCGACGGCCGGGTGGGCACCGCGCTCCACGTGCCCTGGCTGATCGTGCTCGTGGCGCTCGTCGTGGTGGTGTTCCGGCGCTGGCCGCTGGCGTACGGCGTGTTCGCGGCGGTCGTGGTCGCGTCGTCGGTCACGTCGCAGAACCTCGACTCGCTCGAGCGGTACGCGCTGTTCGCGTTCCCGCTCGTGCTCGCGGTTGCCGACCTCGCCGCGCACCGACTGGTCGAGCGCATCGTGTACGTGCTGCTCCCCGTGGTGCTGTTCGCCTACGCCACGCTCGCGTGGTTCGGCCTGTACGTGCCGTAGCGCAGCAGCGACACGCGGGAGTTGCGCGTGCTCAGGCGGGGTAGAGCGTGGCGCGGTCTTCGAGGGCGGCGCGGTCGAGGATGCGGTACCGGTTGCGTCCCTCCACCGCCAGCCATCCGAGCTTGGTGAACAGCGACAGCGCCTTGTTCACACGCTCACGGCTCGCGCCGACCAGACCGGCGAGGTCTTCCTGGGTCATCGGGAGCCGGAATTGCTCGGCGTCACCGGCGATCTCGAGCAGGCGCTTCGCGGTGCGGGCGGGGACGTCGAGGAACACGGCGTCGGCGAGGGAGTCGTCGGTGGCGCGCAGGCGACGCGCGAACATCCGCACGATCACCCAGAGCACCTCGGGGTGCTGCTCGATCGCGTCGCGCACCGCCGTGTACTCGACCACGAGGAGTTGCGTCGGCTCCAGGACGCGTGCGTCGGCCGAGCGCGGGCCGTCGTCGAAGAGCGCGAGCTCGCCGAACAGCGAGCCCTCCTCGAGCACGGCCACGAGCGACTCGCGGCCGTCGGGCGACTTCGTGAGGATCGCGATGCGCCCGGACACGATGCCGAAGAGCTCGGCTGCGGAGTCGCCCTGGCGGAAGAGCACCTCGTTGCGGGCGACGTCGCGCAGCGTCGAGGCGGACCGCAGCGTGTCGAGCGCCGCGGGGGGGAGTGCGCCGAGCAGCTGGGTCGTCTCGAGGATGCGACGCTCCGTCATGCCGCGAGGAAGCGTAGCGACGCCACGCGGGTCCGGCGCGGCGCGACGAGGTGCGGGCGCGCCGTTCGGGGGCCCGGGGGTGCGGGCTGGTGCGGTCTGGTTGGGCAGCGCAGTGGAAGACGTCAACTCGGTACCACCTTCAGGATCTGATCGTTCATCGACCCGTTGTCGGTGCTGATGTAGAGATTTCCGTCCGGACCCTCGACGGCGCTCCGCAGGCGGCCCCGATCGCCGATCGCGACCGTGAGGCCCAGGTTCGACAACCCGAGAAAGTCGTCCATGTAGATGATGTACAGCTCCTGCTTCTTCAGCATGGCGACGGCAACTGCCCGGTGCCAGCCCTTCCACTGGGGACCCCAGAGCACGGTCGCACCCGACGGCGCGGTCGTCGGTGACGCGGAGGCCCAGGAGGGGCCCAACGCACCGGGACGGGTCATGGGTTGCGACTCGTCGTAGGCGGTGCTCGCGGGACCCGAGACCGGGTTCCAGCCGAAGTCGGCGGGGATCAGCACGTTGATCTCGTCGTCGCGGTCGGTGCCGTGCTCCACGCTCCAGCCGCTGCCGTCGGGGTTGAACGCGATGCCCTGCACGTTGCGATGGCCCCACGAGAAGATGCGGTCGTCGATCGCGGGGTCGCCGATGCCGGGGTTCCCCGCGCACGCGGCGCCGTTGCGGTCCACGCACAGCACCTTGCCGCCGAGCGACTGCAGGTTCTGGGGGATGGTGCCGTCGGTCGCGCTGTCGCCCGTGCCGATGAAGAGCTGGGGCGGGTTCGAGCTCGGACGGAACCGCGGTCGGCACCCCGAGTGCCGCCCGCTCGGGTTCACCGGGATGCCGGTGACGATGTCGCTGTTGTGCTGCAGCGCACCGGGGGCGAACGAATTCACGGTGAAGCGCGCGAGCCGGACGTCGGTCGTGGTGTCGTAACACGCGTACACGTAGTGGTTGGTCGTGAACTCCGGGTCGACCGCCAGGCCGAGCAGCCCACCCTCGCCGGTGACGACGAATCCGGCGGTGCCGGCAAGTCCTGTGCCGAGCTGCCCGAGCACCACTGGCGCACCGTTCGGGAGCTGCTTGGCCGACACCTTGCCGCCCCGCTCGGTGTACAGCATCCACGAGTCGTTGGGCGCCGGCGGGAAGGCGAGGTCCCAGGGGTGATCGAGCCCTGCCACGACCGTGGTCGTGGTGAGGGTCGGGTTCGTGCCCCGCCCGGCGGGTGGTTCGGCGAGGCAGCCGGCCAGGACGGCGGCGATCAGCGCGACCGCCACAGCCGCGCCGCTGCGAGCTCGTGACGACTTCGACGAGTTGGGCACGGGTGTGAGGCTCCCATCGTTCGAGCTGAGCCGTTCGAGCTGAGAAAGGGATCGACCGGGGCTCTGGTATCCTTGAGATCCTGCCGTTTCCGGCGGTTCACGTTCGTGCAGGCCCTCGTTGTTCCGGTGCTGCGAGTCCGTTGCTCGGCATCGTCGTGAGGGGCCGGATCCGCGCTGACAACAGCGAGCAACAACGAGGAGCAACATGGCGTTCGACGTCGGCGACAAGGTCGTGTACCCCCATCACGGTGCGGCGACGATCGAGAAGCGCGAGAAGAAGGAAGCGTTCGGCGAGAAGCGCGACTACCTCGTGCTGCGGCTCGCGTACGGCGACCTCACGTTGATGGTCCCGGCCGACAACGCCGAGGAGATCGGCTTGCGCGACGTGATCAACGACGAAGAGGTCGAGGAGGTGTTCGCGGTCCTTCGCAAGAAGGAGGCGCGCATGCCCACGAACTGGTCGCGCCGGTTCAAGAACCACGTCGAGAAGCTCAAGAGCGGCGACATCTACCAGGTCGCCGAGGTGGTGCGGAACCTCTCCATCCGCGAGGCCGACAAGGGCCTCTCGGCCGGTGAGAAGCGCATGCTCGCCCGGGCCCGCCAGATCCTCGTGTCGGAGCTCACCTTCGCGCTCAACGTCGACGAGGAAGCGGCCGAGGCCCGCCTCGACGAGGTGCTCGCCAGCGAGGACGTCCCCGCCAAGAAGGCACCGGCGAAGAAGAAGGCCGCGGCCAAGTCGTAGCGCTCCCAGTCGTAGCGCTCCGCTCGCTCCCGCGACGATGTCGACGACCTGGGTGATCGTGGTCGCGGCGGGTCGCGGAGCACGCTTCGCGGCCGATCAGCAGGGTGGTGCACCGACCAAGACCTACGCGCGGTTGCGCGGCGCGCGCCTCGTCGATCGTGCGGTGGCCGCAGCGGTCGAGGCGGGCGACGGTGTCGTGCTCGTGCTCGCACCTGGTGCGGCGTGGGATGGCGCCACGGTCGACGCGGTGGTCGCGGGTGGGGCCACGCGCAGTGACTCGGTGCGGGCCGGGCTCGCCGCAGTGCCCGCCGACGCCGACGTCGTGATCGTGCACGACGCCGCACGGCCCCTCGCATCGCGCGCGTTGTTCGACGCGGTGACGGCTGCGGTCCGTGCCGGTGCCGATGCCGCAGTGCCGGGTGTGCCGGTGGTCGACACGGTGAAGCAGGTCGACGGCGTGCGCGTGCTCGCGACGCTCCCGCGGGCCGACCTCGTCGCGGTGCAGACCCCGCAAGCCTTCCGAGCGTCCGTGCTGCGCGACGCCCATCGGGAAGCCAGCGACGCGTCCGACGACGCCGCGCTCGTGGAAGCGCGCGGCGGCACCGTCGTGGTGGTGCCCGGCGACGAGGCGAACCGCAAGATCACCACCGCCGCCGACCTCACCGTCGCCGACGCGTTGCTCGGCGCCAGCGAGGAGGGGCGGTCGTGAGCATCCGGGTGGGCCTCGGGTACGACGTCCATCCGTTCCCGCCGCTCGACGACGGCGCGCGCCCGCTGGTGCTGGCCGGCGTCCGCATCGACGGCCATCCCGGCCTGCTGGGTCACTCCGACGCCGACGCGGTGGCACACGCGGTCGCCGACGCGCTCCTCGGCCCCGCCGGACTCCCCGATCTCGGTTCGCTCTTCCCTGCCGACGACGACCGCTACCGGGGCGCGTCGTCGATGGAGCTCCTCGCCGACGTCGTCGGGCGCGTGCGCGGGGAAGGCTGGACGGTGGGCAACGTCGACGTCGTCGTGAACGCCGAAGCCCCGGTGCTGGCGCCACACATCCCCGCCATGGTCGCCAACCTCGAAGCGGTCGTCGGTGGCGCGGTCTCGATGAAGCCCAAGCGCGGCGAGGGCGTCGGCGCGATCGGCCGCGCCGAGGGCATCGCAGTGTGGGCGGTCGCGTTGTTGGAGTCGACTAGCTCTGCGTGACCGGCGCATCGAGCGCCACGTCGGCCGGGACACTCGCGGGTGCCTCGGTGGCCGGCTGCACCCGCGGCTTCGGCGTGGTGAGCACGTACGCGACCATCGGTACCGCGTAGAGCAACCACGCGAACAGCTCGCCGGTGGTGGGCTTCGGTTGGATCCCGAACATCGCGGTGATGAGCGCGAACTGCACGGTGCCCGGCTTGACCAGCCACGACAGGTCGACGGCCTGCGCTTGCATGATGTTCCACCACCCGGCCTCGTGCGCGGTGTGCACAGCCGTTGCCAGCAGGCCGGCGGCAACGAGCGCGAGGACCACGCCGGTGATCTTGAAGAAGCGGGTGAGGTTGATGCGGACGCCGCCGCGATACAGGAGATAGCCGAGCACCACGGCGGCGAGGATGCCGAGTGCGGCACCCCCGCCCGACAACGCGGGGTCTTCGGCGTCCTGGAACACGGCGAGGAGGAACACGGCCGTCTCGAGCCCCTCGCGCAGCACCGCGAGGAACGCCATCGTCACGAGCGCGGCCGTCGAGCCGGTGGCGAGCGCCGCGCTCGCCTGTTCCTGCAGCGCGCCGCGCAGGTTCGCGGCGTGCCTGCGCATCCACACGATCATCCACGTGACCATGCCCACGGCGACGAGCCCGATGATGGTCTCGAGCTGCTCCTGCTCGCGCTGGGGAAGCTGCTCCGATGCGAGCCGCAGGCCGACGGCAGCCGCGAGGCACAGCGTCACCGCGATCCCCACACCGATCCAGACGCCCCGCATGGCGTCACGCCGGTTCTCCTGCAGCAGGAACGCCGCGATGATGCCGACGATCAGCGCAGCCTCGAGCCCTTCGCGGAGGCCGATGACGAATGTGGGCAGCACGCTCAACCTCCTCCCCAGAGGTGAACCTACCCTAACTAATGGCGGCCTGAACGCGCCAGTCCCGAGGGGGGATTCGTCAGGGAGGCCCGCGCTCGTCCGCTCCGTCGCGCTCGCCGTCTCCGGGGCGGCGTGGGCGGAGCTTGCCAGCGCGCCGGTCGCGTTCGGTCTTCTGCTGGTGGTGCGGCCAGCACCTGGGGTCGAGGTTGTCGAGACACGTCTGGCCGCCGCCCGCGACGGGATCGATGTGATCGATCTCGAGGTGGTGCCGGCGTGCGCAGCCGTCGTCGCTGCACACCGCGCCGTCGAAGTCGGGCGGCGCACCGAGGCGGAGCGCGGTGGCGATCTCGGCGGGGATGTGACGACCGAGATGCAGCACCTTGTGGATCTCGACACCGTCGTGGAGCACGGCCTTCAAGAACGCGTCGCCCGCCATGGCGCGCACCACCGCGGGCGGCACCGGTCCGCCGCCGACCACGTGGCTGCACCCGCCGTCGGACAGCTCTCCGGTGACGAAGGACCGCCAGTCGATCGTGACGACCACGTCGGGCGCGCCGGCCTTGCCGCTCCCTTGCTCGGTGACGAGACGTTCGAACGCGTCGGCGGCGTGTTGCTCCCACGCGTCGGTGCTGCCGTGGTGTCGTGCCTCGCGCTGCACCCGCTTGGTCTCGGCGTCGAGTCGCTTCGCGAGCGCGGCTCGACGCTCGGTCGAGTGCACGCCGGGCTCGACCGACGCGAGGTCGTCGCGCAGCGCGCGCAGCTTCGACGCGATCGCCTCCGTGGGAACAGAACTCTGCAACATGACCTCCTCCCGAGCACAGACCCGTGACGCGACCGCGGTGACATCGCGGCGACACGAGCGTTCGATCCAGAGAGGAAGGTCATGAGCCAGACCTTCGCGGCGTGATCACATCCTAGACGAACATACGTTCGTCATCAAGGGTGCATGCTGGCGTTTTCCGTTCAGGCACTCGAATGCGCGGAACTACCCTCGGCGCCTATGGCCGTGCGGATCCGCGACACGTTGCTGCGCGAGACGGTCGAGCTCGAGCCCCGCGAACCCGGCAAGGTCTCGATGTACGTGTGCGGCCCGACGGTCTACGACGCGCCCCACATCGGCAACGCCCGCACCGCGGTGGTGTTCGACACGATCCGCCGCTACCTCGAATGGGCGGGACTCGTCGTCACCTACGTCGCGAACGTGACCGACGTGGACGACAAGATCATCCAGCGCGCGGCGGAACAGGGCCGCAGCGAGCCCGAGCTCGCGGCGGAGATCGAAGCGCTGTACTTCGAGCAGATGGCGCAGCTCGGCGTTCGTGAACCCGACCACCGACCTCACGCGACCGGCTACATCGACCACATGATCGAGCTCATCGCCGAGCTCGTCGACGCCGACCACGCGTATGCCGTCGAGGGGCACGGCGTGTACTTCGCGGTGGAGCGCTTCCCCGGGTACGGCGCGCTCCCGCACCGGACGCTCCAGGAGCTCCGTGAGTCGGCCGGTGCGCGCGTCGAGATCGACGACGCGAAGCGCTCGCCCGTCGACTTCGCGCTCTGGAAGGCGGCGAAGCCCGGCGAACCCGCGTGGGACTCGCCGTGGGGCAAGGGCCGACCCGGGTGGCACATCGAGTGCTCCGCGATGTCGCTCGACCTCCTCGGCGAGGGCTTCGACCTGCACGGCGGCGGGAGCGACCTCCTGTTCCCGCACCACGAGAACGAGCGGGCGCAGGCCAACGCGGCCGGCCACGAGTTCGCCCGCCACTGGCTGCACTCGGGCATGGTCACCATCGGCGGCGAGAAGATGGCGAAATCGGCCGGCAACTTCCTCATGCTGCGCGATGCCCTGGCCACCTACGACGCGCGCGCGATCCGGTTGTCGATGCTCCAGACCCACTACGCACGCGCCGTGGATCTCGGCCCTACGGAGCTCGAAGGCGCGGCCGCCGCGCTCGCTCGCCTCGACGCGCTCGTGCGGCGAGCAGGTCAGGTGGGGATCGAACCCGGTGCCGGTCAACCCGATCAACGGGTGATCGACGAGTTCCGCGCCTCCATGGACGACGACTTCAACACGCCGCGTGCGATCGCCGCGATCTTCGACGCCAACAACCGGGCCAACCGCGCCATCGACGCACAGGACCACGAGCAGGCAGCGGGGCTGGTCGCCACCGTCGTGCTCCTCGCCGGCGTGCTCGGCATCGACGTCGGGGTGAGTGCCAGCGCCGACGGCGACATCGACGCGCTGGTGCGTGAGCGTGACGAAGCGCGCGAGGCACGCGACTTCGCACGCGCGGATGCGATCCGGGCCGAGCTCACCGCGCGCGGCATCAAGCTCGAAGACGGTCCACGCGGCACGACCTGGCACCGATGACGCGGCGCGCGGGCAAGCCACCGCCTCGAACGGGCGGCAAGCCCGATCGGCGCGACGTCGGCCAGCAGGTGGAGGGGCGACGAGCCGTCCGCGAGCTGCTCGTCGCCGGCACGCGCCGCGTGCACGACCTGTGGCTCTCCGCCGATGCCGAGAACGCGCCGATCCTCGACGAGATCGCAGACCTCGCGCGTGACGCGAACGTCAAGGTCCGCCGGGTCCCCGGGATCGAGGTCGACCGCAAGGCGCGGACCGAGACGCCCCAGGGCGTCGTGGCGTTCGCCGCGCCACTGCGCACGTTCGAGCTCGACGACGTCCTCGCGGTGCCTGCCGCGTTCGTGGTGGCGGTGGAGGGGGTCACCGATCCGCAGAACCTCGGCGCGGTGCTGAGGAGCGCGGAGGCGCTCGGCGCGTCGGCCGCGGTGTTGCCGCGCCATCGCGCGGTCGGCATCACCCCCGCGGTGACGAAGGCGGCCGCGGGTGCGATCGAGCACCTGCCGATCGCGTTCGTGTCGGGCATCCCGAACGCGCTCGAGCAGGCCAAGCGCGCGGGCGTGTGGTGCGTCGGCCTCGACGCAAGTGGCGACACGTCGATCTTCGACGTCGCGGTGGCCGACCAGGCACTCGTGCTCGTGCTCGGCGCCGAAGGCCGTGGGCTCACCCGACTCGCCCGCACGCGCTGCGACGTCGTCGCATCGATCCCGATGCAGGGACACGTCGAGTCGCTCAACGTCAGCGCGGCGGCCGCGATCGCCTGCGCAGCCATCGCCCGATCGAGGGCTGCTTCGGCGTGAAGCCCGGCGCGTCGGTGTCGGCGCGCGAGGCGCGCCGGCTGGCGGTGACCGCTCAGGGGTTGGCCCGGCCCCGACCGACGACCGCAACCACCAGGAACCTCCGGAACGCGCTCGCGGCCATCAACGTGCTGCAGCTCG
>DASUMF010000318.1:0-7751 GCA_036277835.1 Acidimicrobiia bacterium | reverse complement strand
CTCTTCACGCTGGCGCGGAACGTGCCCGCGTCGTCGTCGTAGTGCACGATCCCGAAGCGGCGGGGCTTGCCCTGGAGATCGTCGCCGGCGTACTTCGCCTTGCCCTTCGCGAGCTGCGTGCCGACGAACGCGGCCCAGTGCTCACTCGCCTGCTCGGGCGACGCGAGCGTCGGCCACAGGTAGGGCCGTTCCTTCTCGAGGACGCGCTGCGGCTGCGCGATGAGGCAGTCGCCCACGCACAGCACGCCGCGGGCGGCGAGCTCCTCCGCGTACGCGCCGGTCTGGCTCGGGCCCCCGAACGACGCGAACGCGTGGAGCTCCGTGGCGACCTTGATCGCATCGGCCTTCGCCGCGATCGGGTCGTCGGGCGCGCCGCTCGCCTTCAGCGTGACCATGTCGACCTTGCGGCCGGAGAGCTCGTAGTGCGCGGAGAAGTAGTCGACGTAGGCCTGCGTCGTCTGGCGCTCCTTCTCGAGGCTCTCGTCGCTCCCCGTCTCCTCGAAGAACGCCTGCTCGAGCACGTCGGGCTGCGACTGGTAGAGCACGACCCGGATCGTGGTGGCGGTGACACCCGGTGCCGTGGCCCCGCCGTTGTCACCGCCTGTCCACGGTTCGACGCACGGCGGTGCGTAGCCGCTCGGCACCGCGACGCGGCCCGTCGTGGTGTCGCAGTTCGGGCCCCAGTCGACCTGCTTCCCCTGCGCCTTCGCCTCGTCGAACGTCAGCGGGCCCGCTGCCTTGTTGCCGGCCGCGGTCGCCGGGACCTGAATTGCGCCTACTGCCGTGATGCTTGCGAGCAGCGAAAGGGCCGCAGCGGCCGCGAGCGATCGGACGCGACGCGCGGGCGCATGCGGGGAAGTGGATGCCACGACCCGAGATCGTCGCGCGTGGGCGAGTGCTGCGTCGGTCAGCCGTGCGTCGGTCGGTCTTGCGTCGTCGAGCTTTTGCTTCGTTCAGCGGTTGCGAGCGAGGAAGGTGTCGGCGAGGACCGGGTCGGCGAGCACGGCGTCGGGTGTCCCGTCGGCGACGACCCGGCCGAGCTGGAGTGCCACGAAGCGGTCGGCGATCGCTTGGAGGAGCTCGAGATGGTGATCGATCACGACGAGCGTCATGCCCCGGTCACGCATGCGCAGCAACAAGGGCGCGAGCGTCTCGACTTCGCGTTGGGCGAGGCCGCTCGACGGCTCGTCGAGGAGCAACAGGTCGGGGTCGTGTGCGATGGCGCCGCCCAGATCGACCACCCGACGGGTGCCGGTCGACAGCTCGTGCACGAACCGGTCGGCGAACGCATCCAGGTGCAGCAGTTCGAGGATCTCGTCGACGCGCGCCCGGACCGCTCGCTCCGAGCGACGAGCCGCGGGGAGGTGGAGCGCAGCAGCGACGGGGTCGCGCACGCGCACCGCGTGCTCGAGTGCGACCGCGACCGTCTCCTCGACGGTGAGCGCGGGGAAGAGGCGACCGTCCTGGAACGTACGACCGATGCCGAGGCGAGCGCGCGTCGGCATCGGAGTACGGGTGATGTCGTGACGCGCGCCGTCGCGATCGTGGAACACGATCGTTCCGGCGTCGGTCCCGACGCTGCCGGTGATGGCGTCGAACGTGGTGGTCTTCCCCGCGCCGTTGCCGCCGACGAGCCCGACGATCTCGCCGGCGTGCACCGTGAATGACACCTGGTCGAGCGCCACCACGCCGCCGAAGTGCTTCGACACCTCACGCACCGTCACACACGCTTCCCGCGTACCGATCGGTGCCTGGGTCGTCGTGGCCGACGGCGGTGAGGTGGCGGCCGACTCGGCCGCGTCGCCGAGGAAGACCGGGTGCAGCAGCTCGGAGTGATCGAGCAGACCGGTCGGTGCGCCCACGTACCGCACGACGCCCCGGTCGAGGAAGCACACGCGGTCGACGAGCTCGAGCGCACGGTCGACCGACTGCTCGACGACGACCACGGTCGTGCCCGCGTCGCGCAGTGCGCGCACGACGCCGACGACGCGATCGATCGCTTCCGGTGCGAGCCCGAGCGTGAGCTCGTCGACGAGCAGGAGGCGCGGCGGCGTGACCAACGCCATCGCGATCGCGAGCTGGTGCTGCTCGCCGCCGGAGAGGTCACCGGCGACGTCGCGCTGCCGCGACCGCAACGCGGGAAATTGCGCGAGTGCCTCCTCGATCGCCCGGTCGACAGTGCGTCCGCCTTCGCGACGATGGGCGCGGCCTCGCGCGCCTCGCCGTGCCGCGAGCTGGAGGTGCTGGGCGACCGTGAGCGACGGGAACACGCCGTCGCCCCCCGGCACCAACCCCACGCCCATGGCGGCGGTCCGCTCGGGAGGGCGCCGGGTGGTGTCGATGCCGTCGATGCGCACGGTCCCCGATCGCGGCGTCACGAGACCGGCGATCGCACGCAACAACGTCGACTTGCCCGAACCGTTGGTGCCGAGCACGCCGAGGATCTCGCCCGCGACGACGTCGAGGTCCACGTCGTCGAGCACCGACATCCCGTCGAACTCCACTGCCAGGCCACGTACCTGGACTGCGGTGGGCGTCGGTGCTGCGACGACGACCGCAGGCGCGGCCTCTGCGACGTCGTCGGTCACGCCGGACGCTCGCTGCGCGAGCGGCGCTCCCGGGGAGGCAGGAACGAAGGCGGTCGCGGCGGCGGACACGCCGCGGTGGAGCGCGACGCGCCGCAGCAACACGTCGCGGACGTCGGCGAGCGCGGCGCCGAGGCCGCCGGGGAACACGAGGAGCACCACCAGCATCCCGGCCCCCGTCGCCAGGATCTGCCACTCGACCGGGAGGAACCACGTGACGCCGCGCACGTAGAGCGCGCCGACCAACGCGCCGGGGATCGAACCGAGGCCGCCGATCACGACCATCGCGAACACCACGAGGCTCTCGCCCGCGCCGTAGGAGTCGACGATCAGCCCGTTCTGGTGGTGCACGAACAGCGCACCCGCCAGTGCTGCGAGGAAGCCCGACACCACGAACGCAGCGAGCGTGGTGCGCCGGCTCGACACCCCGTAAGCGCGTGCAACGTCCTCGTTCTCGCGGATCGCGACGAGCACCCGACCGGTGCGCGAGCGCCGGATGCCGGTGACCGCGACCAGCGCGAGGCCGAGCACGACGAGGCACAGGTAGTAGAAGGCCGACTCGGAGCGCACGTCGATCACGCCGAAGAGGTCGCCCCGCTCGATGCGACCGTCGGGCAGCCAATCGAACAGCGTCCCGGGGCCGAACACCTGCGGGTTGAGGATCCACGCGGTCGTTGCGAGTGAGAACGCCAGGCTGATCACCGCGATCGTGAGCCCGCGTCGACGCAGCACCGGGAGGCCGACGAGCGTCGCGACCGCGGCGCCGACGAGGCCACCGCCGAGCAGTGCGAGGCCGAGATCCCAACCCAGGCGCGACGTGATCGAGCCCGCGGCGGCCGCGCCGATCGCGACGAACGCCATCTGCCCGAGGCTCACCTCGCCGGCCCAGCCCGTGAGCACGACGAGCGACAGCGCGATGAGCGCATAGATCACCGCGACGGCCGCGAGGTTGATGTCGCTGGGGGAGAGGAGCGCGGGGAGGACCACGAGCACGGCCGCGAGCACACCGACGATGCCGATGCGCGCCGCGCGCACCTCGGTCGTGCGGGCCAAGGCGCGCGGGATCGGGCGAGGCTCGCGCACCGCCTTCCACGTCGACGGCTCGATCCGGCTGCGCAGCCCGAGACCGGGCGGGGTGACGAGCAGCGCGACCAGGATCACCACGAACAGCACCGGTTCGACGTAGAAGCGCTGCCCCCAACCCCACACCACCGACTGCTCCACGATGCCGAGCGCGATCGCGGCCAACGCGATCGTGAACAGGCGTTCCATCCGACCGATGACGGCGGCGGCGAGCGCTCGCAGCAGGATCGCCGGCCCCAGGACGGACCCGATCGGGAGCCCGACGATGCCGGCGCGCAGGAACACCGCGAGGAAGCCGAGGACGGCGGCGATCACCCACACGATCGTGTCGAGGCGCCGCACCGGGATCCCGAGTGTGGCCGCGCGATCGGCGTCCTCCGCGCGGGCTCGGATCGCGAGGCCGGTGCGCGAACGCAGGAACACCGTCAGTGCCACGAACGCGACCGGCACCGCGATGGCGGCGAGCACCTCGTTGGCACCGAAGCGCACGGTGCCGATGTCGAGTGAGGCGTCGAACGGCGCGGGGAAGCTGGTCGGCGGGAAGCCCACGTCGAACCATCGCGGCAACAGCAAGCCGATGCCGGCCAGCACCTGCGCGACCCCGATCGTCACCACGCTGAGGATGAGACGGGGTGCATGGCGGAACCGCCTGATCACGAGCAGCTCCACGGCGGCGCCGACGACGACCGCCACCACCAGGCCCGCGCCGAAGGCGACGAACCAACTCGCGCCGCTCGCGACGATGAGGAGCACTGCGTACGCGGCCGGCACCGCACCGAGGTCGCCCTGCGCGAAGTTCACGATCCGATTGGCCCGGTACACCAGGGCCAGTCCGAGTGAGATCAGTCCTGTCACCGCGCCGAGCAGCGCGCCCTGCGCGACGATGCCGGCCGGCGGTCCCCACAGCACCTGGACGAGCGCCAGGAACGCGACGCAGCCCGCGACCAACCCGGCGGCGCGGCGCAGACCAGTCACGACGCCGGAGCGGGCGGGCACCACACCCAACCCTCGCGTCGCGTCGTCGGATCCTCGGTGGCGGGTCGGCCGACGAGCGCGTCGACGTGCTCCGCCATCACGAGGGCCGACACCGCGGCGTCGAACGCGTCGTCGCTGCCGACCGCGAGGTCGCGCAGCGCGCGGTCGAGCATGGGGAAGCGGTCGTCGAGGTACGAGGCACGCGCCGCGCCGTCGGTCTTCACCACCGGACCGGTGAGCAGGCGCGGCCACACCTCGACCACCACCGGAGGGCACGCGTCGTCGAACGGCCACACCGAGAAGCCGGCGTCGCGGAGCGTGTGCAGCACCGGGAAGCCACGGATCGACCCTGCGCCGACCGAGCCGGCACCCGAGATCTGGAACGTCGACTTCGGGCGGATGCCGCCGACGGCGATCGACGCCTCGGTCACGCGGAGGTGCTCGGGCAGGGTGGGCCGCGTGGTCCCCGGGAGGCCCCAGAACGGCGGGGCGCCGTCGGTGAGCCAGCGCTCGCCGTCGGTCGCGGCCAGGCGCCACAGGTCGGGCGCTGATGCGAGGTGGCGCTCCACGAGGAACCAGGCAGGCAGCGAGAACGAGAAGTCGATCCCGACGACGAGCTCGGGCTCCGCGGCGGCGAGCTCGACGAGGTGCGCCGCGACCTCAGCGCGCGAGCGGCCGGCCTCGAGGCGGACGAGCGTGTCGCGGTGCGCTTCGGCGAGCCAGATGTGGCGCCGTTCGCCCACCACGCGTCCCGACCAGTCGATCGCCAGCACGCGCATCCGGCGACGCTACGCCGGTCGTGGTCAGGCCGTCGCCCACACGAGGAGCTCGGCGCCCTCCGCGCCTGCGCGCAGCATCGGCGCGCCGGCATCGGTGAGACGGACCGCGTCGCCCGCGACGAGCGCCTCGTCATCGAGTGCGACGCTGCCCACCGCGACGAACACGTGCACGTGCGGTGCGTCGGGGATCGCCACGGTCTCGTCGCTGGTGAGCCGGGCCGCGTACAGCACCGCGTCACGCTGATGGAGGGTGATCGCCCCCTCATGACCCTGCCCCGACGCCACCGGTACCAGGCCGCCGCGCTCGAGCGCGTCGTTCACGTCGCGCTGCTCGTACCCGGGTGCGATGCCGTCGGTGTCGGGAAGCACCCACATCTGCACGAGGTGCACGTCGGCAGTGCCGCTCGCGTTCATCTCGGAGTGGGTGATGCCCGAGCCCGCGCTCATGCGCTGCGCGAGACCGGGGTAGATGACGCCGACGGTGCCGGTGCTGTCGCGGTGCTCGAGCTCTCCGCGCAGCACCCACGTGACGATCTCCATGTCGCGGTGCGGGTGGGTGCCGAAGCCCCGGCCCGCGGCGACGACGTCGTCGTTGCTCACCAGGAGGAGACCGTGGTGGGTGTTCGCCGGATCATGGTGGGGCCCGAAGCTGAAGCTGTGCCACGAGTCGAGCCAGTCGGTCTTCGTGTGGAAACGGTCTGCCGCTCGCCGCACGTCGATGGTCACGCGGGCGATCGTAACGCCGGCGAGGCGACGAACCACCCGCCATCTAGCATCGGCGCCCATGCCGTTGGTCGTGACGCTCTGCACCGGGAACGCGGCGCGCTCCGTGATGGCCGGCGCCCTGCTCGACGGCGCCGGGGGCATCGTCGTGATGACCCGCGGCACGCACGTCATCGAGGGTCTGCCGATGAGCTGGCGCACCGCCGACGCGATCGAGGGCCTCGGGCTCAGCACCACCGGCCATCGCAGCCGTCAGCTCGCCGACGACGACCTCGAGCACGCCGACCTCGTGCTGGCGATGGCGGGGGAGCACGTCGAGCACGTACGGCGGCGTCATCCCACGGCCGCCGCACGCACCGGCACGCTCAAGCGGCTCGCGCGCGACCTGCCCACGCTGTCGGGCCCGCTCGGGGAGCGGCTCGCCGCCCTTCGTCTCGACGAGGTCGAGCTCGAGCCGTGGGAGGACGTCGAGGACCCGGCAGGGGGCGAGGCCGACGTGTTCCACCAGTGCGCGGAGGAGATCCACGCGCTCCTGTCGCCGCTCCTGCCACTCCTCCGCGACGAGATCGCCCGCGATGGTGCCGAGCGAGGCGACGCCGCATGACGGGCAAGGGCCTGGCGCGACTCACGGCCGCGGCGGCGATCGCCGTCGTGGTGGCGGCGATCGCGGTGCCGGGGGCGTCCGGCGCGGAGTCGGCACCCGCTGCCGCTCCGGTGCGCGGCGTGACCGACACGACGATCAAGGTCGGCGGGCTCGGCCAGCTGATCCGCTACCCGGGCGCGCAGGTCGGCGCAAGCGCGCGCTTCCAGCGCGCGAACAACGAAGGCGGTGTCAACGGCCGGACGTTCGACTACGTCGGCATGCGCGACGACACCGGTGCCGCGGAGACCGGCAAGCAGGTCGCGACGAGCCTCGTGCAGACCGATCAGGTCTTCGCCATCGTGCCCGTGATCACACCCGACCTCGCGGTCGCCCCCGATCTCGTGTCGCAGCACGTGCCGTACTTCGGCTGGGCGGTGTCGTCGAACTTCTGCGGGAACGACTGGGGGTTCTCGTTCACCGGCTGCACGTTCCCACCCGGCGGCGTCACCACGAGCAACGTGTGGGGCCTGCTCGTCAAGCAGATGTTCGGCGACGCGTCCGCAGGGAAGACGGCAACGGTCGTCACCGAGAACACCGACTCGGGGAAGTACTTCCTCACCACGGTGACCGCCGGCGTGAAGAGCGCAGGGTTGAATGTCGTGTCCAGCACGAGCCCGCTGCCGGTCCCGGCCGTCGCCGACTACGGAGCACTCGCGCAGGCGGTGCTCACGTCGAACGCGGGCGCCGCGCCCGACGCGGTGTTCGTGATGGCGTCGTATCCGAACGTCGCGCAGCTGCACCAAGCGATGCGCAACGCCGGCTACGCGGGTCAGTTCACGAGCACGGTCGAGTACGAGCCCGACCTGGTCGCGGCGGCGACCGGTGGCCTCGTGCTCGTCCCCACCGCGCCGACCGAGAGCGCCCCGACGAACCCGGCGGTGGCGCAGATGATCGCCGACGTGACCGCGATCGCACCCGGAGTGCCCATCGACCAGTCGGTCGCCGCCGGGTACTGGTCGGCCG
>DASUMF010000317.1:0-18383 GCA_036277835.1 Acidimicrobiia bacterium | reverse complement strand
ACGACGAGTGGTTCGAGCCCGAGTAGCACATGTGCGGAGCCGCACCGGCCCACACCTCCGGGCCGTTCTCGATGCACGACATCGTCCGGCCGCCACCGCCGCTCACACCCCACACGTAGCCGTGGTGGGGCTGCGCGCCGTACATCGCCTCCGCGATCTGCCAGCTGAACTTCGCCGACTCCACGCTCGCGCCCCAGTTCTCGACGTCGTCGTTGAAGCCGTGTCCGGGCGCCGGGAAGTGACCCTGGTTCGACTCGACGAGGTACGCGCCGAGCTCCTCGAACGCGAGGTCGAAGAGCCATTCGCCGTTCATCATCGCGGCGAGCGTGTGCTCGTGCCCGCCCATGCCGCCCTCGAGGTACTGCACGAGGCGACCCGAGTACAGCTCCTCGGGCGGGAAGTAGAAGGAGAACCGCGTCTCCACCCCTTCGAACCCGCCGTGCACGAAGCGGTGCCGACGCGGGGTGTCGCGCCACTCGTCGACGTCGATGTACGGCTCACCGAACCCGTGCGCTGACTCCCACATCCCGATCCCCCTGGCGCGTCGATTCAGATATCGGAATGAAGGTAGCGCCGCCCTCGACAGCTGTCCATCGCAGTCGACGGTTGCGCCGCGGGCAGGTTCAGCCGCGGCGTTCCTCGCGCCGTTCCTTGCGGCGGCGGTGGCGACGCATGACGCCGAATCCGAACCACACCAGGGCCCCGAAGAGCGCGACCACGATGGTGTAGAGCCACAGCGGCCAGGTGAAGTTCAGCCACAGGAAGTCGAAGCGCACATCGTCGGTGTTCTGCACGATGAAGATCGCCAACACGCCGAGCCCGGTGATCGACGCGATGGCGCCTCCACTGAGCTTTCGGCCCGGTTGCTCCAAGCCCTGGTCGCTCATGCACAAGTCCCCCTGCGTCGATGCTGCGATGCTCGCGCGCGACACCGACGAAGGTCGGCGTGCGATCAGACGTGCACGAGGTCAGATCCCGAGGATCTGGGCCTTCTTCGCCGCGAACTCCTCGTCGGTGAGGATCCCCTGCTGGTGCAGCTGCGCGAGCTTCGTGAGCTCGTCGAGGTCCGACTCGCCTCCCGCGGCGGGGGGCGGTGCCGCAGCCGCCTGCTGCGCGTAGGCCTGCTGCTGCGCTTCCGCGTCCTGCGCGGCGTACTTCTGCTGTTGATGGTGCTGCACGCTGCCGGACACCACGCTGGCGGTGCCGACGATCGCTGCGGTCCGAAGGATCGGCCGTCCTCGTCGAAGCATGTCGATGTCCTCTCGTTCTCTCGCTCGGTCGTGGTTCGCGTTGCAGGCGACGTGACGATCAGCTCGCGCCGACCACCTCGTCGATGACGTCCTTCGGGATCCGGATCGACGCCAGGAGCTCGCCGCCCGAGCTCACCACCGCGTCGCGGAACTTGGTCGCCCACACGTGCTCGAAGAGCAGGATCGCCGCCGACGAGTTGGGCGGGAGATCGGCGCCGAGGTCTTCGATGTCCTCGTCCGCGATCAATCCGCTGGGGCTCTCGACGTGGGGTTGGAACGCCACGGTGAGCGTGTCGTCGAGCTCGTCGAGCTCGATCGCCACCACGTCGCCCTCGGCGTCCTTGGCGATGAAGACGAGGTCGATCACCCGGATCAACCCGCTCTCCACGAGCTCGCCCAAGGCAGGCGTGATCTCCCCGGTGAACTGGTTCCCGGGGAACCCGACCACCAGAATCTCGACCGGTCCGATGTCCATTGGTGCCTCTCCTCGACTCGAGTCGGTGCCTGCGCCGACAGGTCGGTCCGTCGGCGGTTGCGCCATCATGGCGCGGGCCCCGTGACCTGTCATCACCTCGTTTGGATGACCCTACATGGACAGCACGACCAACGAGTCGCTGTGGGAGCAGCACGCCGGGTGGTGGCAGCGCGAGTTCTCCGCCGGCGCCGATCCCGAGTACGAGGAGCAAATCCTCCCGCTCGTCGCGGCGCACCTCGGTCGCGTGCGCCGAGTCCTCGACGTCGGCTGCGGCGAGGGGCAGGTCGCGCGGCATCTGGCGCGCCAGGGCGTCGACGTCGTCGGGCTCGATCCGACGTGGTCGCAGTTGGGCGCGGCCACCGCCCGCGCCGGCGGACCGGCCTACGCCCGAGCGCGTGCCGACGCGCTGCCGTGCCGCGATGAGGCGTTCGACGCCGTGCTCGTCTGCCTCGCGTTCGAACACGTCGACCGCTTCGAGACCGCGATCCGCGACGTGGCGCGCGTGCTCGAACCTGGCGGGACCTTCCTCCTGCTGCTGTGCCATCCCTTGCTCCAGGCACCGGGCAGCGGCTGGATCGACGACCGGACCAGCGGCGAGCACTACTGGCGCGTGGGCGGCTACCTCGGTGATCACGCGGTGGTCGACGAAGTCGGGCCGGGGGTGAGCCTTCGCTTCCTGCATCGACCGTTGAGTCGCTACGTCAACGCGATGGGCGATGCCGGCCTGCTGATCGACCACATGGAGGAACCGCCACCGCCGCCTCGGCTGCTCGCGGAGATCTGGGACCACGCCGAGGCTGCGACGATCCCGCGCGTGCTGCTGGTACGCGCCCGTCGTGTGCGGTCCGGGGCGCCATGGCTCACGGGCAACTCGACGGTGCCGGGTTCCCGGCGATGCGATCGGTGATCCACGCGTCGATCTCGTCGAGCGTGTCGAACCACGCGAGCGTGTGATCCCAGGCCGGGTCGCGCAGGAGCACGGTCGGTACGTGGTGCGCGCAGAGCGCGTCGAAGAACGCGACGGTGCCAGCGATGGGGACCAGCACGTCGGCGTCGCCGTGCGTGAGCAGCACTGGCGCCGACGTGGCGCCGACCTTGACCGAGTTCGTCTTCGCCGCTTCGATCCACGTCTCGGAGTTCTGCGGATCCGAGCGGAAGATCTCGTCCAGTGGCTTCGTGGTGTTGTCGACGATGTCCTCGGTGCATGCCTGTTGCGCGAGCCGCGCCTTCTCGGCGTCGGCGACCACCACCAGGTCGGTGAGGTCGGTCTCGTGGTACACCTCCGACCACGACAGGATCGCCTCCGCGGTGTTCGGGAACACGTTCACGTCGTGACGACCCTGGATCAGGAACATCCCGGCGTCCGTCACCGGCGCCTGCGCAGCGGCGCCTCGGTAGTCGAGCTCGGGCGCGTACGTCGGTTGGAGCGCGCGAGCGAACAACGACGCGTGCCCACCCTGCGACCATCCCCACGTCACGGTGACGTTCCCCCCACCGATGGCGCGCGCCGCACGCGCGGCGTCGAGCGCGTTGTTGCCTTCGGCGACGCCGACGAGGTACGGATGGATCTCACCCGGAGGGCCCAGACCCTCGTAGTCGGGTGCGGCGATGACGTCACCGGCGTCGAGCAACGCGTCGGCGCCCGCGATGCCGAACGGGACCGTGTTCGACGGCGCGCACTGGTCGCCCAGGCCGGTCGTTCCGTGCGTCCAGACCACGACCGGGTACCCGCCGGGCGGTGCCGGCGTGAGTGGTTGGACGAGCACGCCGCTCACCGGCACGAGGTCGCCGGCCGGTGTGGTCGACACGTACGTCACCTTCCAGCCGGTCCCGTGCATGCTCGGCATGAGCTCGATCGGCTCCTTGCTCAGGATGTCGCCCGGCGTGCCGCTCGAGAGCACGGTGTCGGGACGGTAGAACGTCAACGGCGCCTGCGGCGCGTCGTCGCTCGCGGCGTCGTCGGAGCCACCACCGCCGCCGCAGGCCGCAGCAACGGTCGCGATCACCATCGCGAGCGTGAGCATCCGAAACCCCGTGACGGCGCTGCGCCGCCCACATGGTGCAGGCATCGTGTCCCCTCTTGGTGTCGAGGCCTGCGCGTGTGGACCGCGCGTCCGACTGCTCGTGTGGCCGGCCGCACCGTAGTTCCGCGGGAAACGCTTTGTCGTTACACTCCCGACCGCCCTGGGGACGACGACGAGGAGTCGGGGTGAAGGTCCGCCAGCCCGACTTCGACTTCGCCGACGTGGATCCGATCTGGGCCGACGACGTCGCGGCCGTGCACGGCATCAACGCGCAGGGCATCGTTCCCGCGTACATCGAGCCGTTCCTGATCAAGGTCATGCGCCGCGCGAAGGCCGAGCTCGATCCCGTCGAGCACGCCGGGCTCGTGCGCGACATCGACGTGTTCAACAAGCAGGAGGCCCAGCACTTCAAGTTCCACGCTGCGCTCAACCGGTGCGTACGCGAGCACGGCTACGAGGGCATGGCCGACTACGAACGGTCGTACGAGGCGGAGTACGACGAGATGCTGGCCCGCCGCCCGCTCAAGTGGCTCCTCGCCTACTGCGAGGGCTTCGAGTCGATGGGGTTGGCCGCTGCACCGATGTTCGTCGACGGAGGGCTGGAGGCGTCGTTGCCGGGCGCCGACCCACGAGTGCTCGCCCTCTGGAAGTGGCACCTCGCCGAGGAGTACGAGCACCGGACGGTGGCGTTCCGCGTGCTGAAGGCGCTCTACGGTCGGAACGCGCTCGAGTTCTACGTGCTCCGTGTGTCGGGGTTCCTCCACGCGACGCGCCACATCGGTCGGAACGTCGCCGCACTCCAGCAGTACCTCATGGCCAACGCACCGCGCGCCGGTGTCGCACCGACGTCGCGCTGGCAGACCGTTCTGGCGATGCGCGGTCGGCTCCGCGGGTTCGGGCACGTCCTGTCGCCGTTCTACGACCCGGCGCGCGTGCCACCGCCGGTGCATCTCGCCGAGGTGCTCCGCTCGGTGTGACCACGCGGCAGTACGAGGAGAAGCGCATGGTGCAGTACCTGGCGACGGAGGTTCGGTGGCAGGACCGCCGCTTCGCCGTGCCGATGGAGCGGATCCAGTTGTCGGAGGAGCTCGGGTACGACGTGGTGTTCACCGCCGAGGGATTCGGCTCGGACGCGCTCACGCCGCTCGGGTTCATCGCCGCGAACACCACGAGGCTGGTGCTCGGCACCCGCATCATCCAGGTTGCCGGCCGCGCGCCGCACACCGCGGCGCGTGCGTTGACGACGCTCGACCACATGACAGGTGGTGGTCGCGTGATCGCGGGGTTGGGTGGCACGAGGTCGGCGAAGCCGGTGGCGGAGATGCGCGCGTACGCGACCGAGCTGCGACAGGCCTTCGACGCGATCGGCCTCGACAAGGTGAGCGACATCCCGATCATGGTCGCAGCGACCGGTCCGCAGATGGTCCGCCTGGCGGCGGAGGTCGGCGACGGTTGGATGCCGTCGTTCTTCAGCCCCGGCACGCTCGCCGCGTTCCAACCGCTGCTCGAGGCGGGCTTCGCGCGCTCCGGCCGTGCATCGACCGACGACTTCCAGGTGTGGGCCCACGTCGACATGCTCGTCGACGACGACGTGCGCGCCGCGATGCGCCCGTTCAAGGAGTACACCGCGACCTGGTCGGCCATGCAGCGGCCGTTCATCGAGGCGCGGGGCTACACCGAGATGGCCGAACGGCTGGCCGAGCTCGTTCCCGCCGGACGGATGGAGGAAGCGATCGACGCCATCCCCGACGAGTACATCGACGACGGGTGGCTCGTCGGCCCGGTCGATCGCATCCGTCGACGCGCGGTGCGCTGGCTGGAGTCCGAGGCCACCGGGTTGGTGTTCCGCTACGGCGCGCAGGTCGGCGCCGACCGGTCGGGCGAAGCCGAGAACCTCGACGCATTCCGTGCCGTCGCGGAGGCAGCGGGCCGCGTCACCCCCCGCTGACGCACGCATTCGCCCGCCGCGAACCTCGACTCGGGATTCAGGCGGTCGGGACGGTGCCGAGCAGCTCGAGGATGCGCGCCGGCGGCAGGTGCTGCTCGCGCACGCGCACGCCGAGCGTGACGAGCGCGTCCTCGATCGCGTTCACGATTGCCGCCGGGGCCACGATCATGCCGCCTTCGCCGACACCCCGGAAGTTCACGTCGGGGTCCAACAACACGCTCTCGAGATGGTGGATCTCGAAGTTCGGCACCACCGTGGTGGTCGGCATCAGGTAGTCCATGAACGTACCGGCGAGGAACTGCCCGTCCTCGCTGTAGGCCGACTGCTCGAGCAACACGGCACCGATCGCCTGCGTCACGCCGCCGCGCACCTGGCCCTCGACGATGGCCGGGTTCACCGGCACGCCGCAGTCCTCGACCACGACGTAGCGCTGGATCTCGACCATGCCGGTCTCGATGTCGACCTCGACGAAGCAGCAGTGGGTGCCGCCCGACCACCCGCCCATGCCGCCGTCGTACGACGCGGTGCCCTCGAGGTCGCGGTCGACCCCCTCGGGGAGGCGATCCGGTTCCTCGGCGACCACGCGCGCCAGCTCGGCGAACGACAGCGTGATGCTGGGCGTGCCCGCGACGCTGATGGTGCCGCCCTGGATCTCGAGGTCCTGCGGCGCGGCCTCGAGCAGCTCGGCCGCGATCGCCATGATCTTCTCGCGCAGCGCGCGCGACGCGTGCAGCACCGATCCGTTGGCCATGGTCGCGGCGCGGCTCCCACCGGTCGCGACCAGCGCGAACGGGGTGAACTGGGTGTCGCCGTAGCGCACGGTGATGGACTCGAACGGCACGCCCAGCTCGTCGGACGCGACCTGGGCGAGCGTCGTCTGGTGCCCCTGGCCGTGCGGGTGCTGCTGGGTGATGATGGTGATCGAGCCGTCGGGCTCGACCGACACGTGACTCATCTCGTTGCCCATGATCCCGCCACCACCGCCTTCGGGGGCATCGGGGTTCTTCGGGCCCGGCGCAGCCTCGAGGTAGGACGCCATGCCGAGTCCGAGGTATCGACCCTCGGCGCGCGCGGCCTCCTGACGAACGCGGAACTCGTCCCAGCCTGCGATGCGGGCGGCCTGCTCGATCGACTCCTGCGTCGTGACGCCGAGGAACAGCTGGCCTGACAACATCGCGAGCGGCGGCTCGTCGCGGTGCACGTAGTTGCGGCGCCGCACGTCGAGGGGGTCGAGGTCGAGCTCGCGCGCAATGATGTCGAGGAGCCGCTCGCGCATGAAGTCGGCGGTGGCCCACGGCCCGCGGTACGCGACATAGGTCGACTTGTTGCTGAACACAGCCGTCGACGTCGCGGCGAGCGCCTCGATCCTGGTCGGTCCCTGGAACGACCCGCTGACGCTTCCCACGTACATCGCTCCCGGGAACGGGTCGCTCGGGTAGGCGCCCGAGTTCAGCGTGACGTTCATGCGGAGGCCGAGGAGCACGCCGTCGGCGGTGACCGCCGCCTCCATCTCGGCCATCTCCTCGCGCGCTTGGCCGGCGGTTGCGAGGTGCTCGCCACGGTCTTCGATCCACTTCACCGGCCGCGCCAGGTCGACGGCCGCGACCGCGAGCGCGATGTCCTCGCGGAACAGGCCCATCTTGAGGCCGAAGCCACCGCCGACGTCGCCGGAGATCACGCGGATGTTCTCCATCGGGATGCCGAGCTGGGGTGACATCAGGAGCCGCACGAGATGCGGCGACTGGGTCGAGGTGTGGATGGTGAGCTCTTCCTCGCCCGGATCCCACTCCGCGATGGAACCGCGACCCTCCATCGGGACCGGCTGGTGCCGATGCACCGACACCGTCGCCGAGATCACCCGATCGGCCTTCGCGAACACCGCGTCGATGTCGCCCATCACCATCTCGCCGGTCATCGCGATGTTGCTGTCGAACTCCTCGAAGATCCGCGGGCTCGACGGGTCGAGCGCGTCGGCGTAGGTGACGACGGGGTCGAGCATCTCGATGTCTTCGACGATGAGCTCCAGCGCGTCCTCGGCGACCGCTCGACTCTCGGCGACCACGAGCGCGATCGGGTCGCCGACGTAGCGCACCTTGTCGGTCGCGAGCGCGTACGACGACGGGATGTTGATCCCCGGCATCATGTTCATCCCGATCGTCGAGCCGGGTGTGCCGGCGGTCGACCGCGACTCCATGTCGGCGCCGGTGTACACCGCGACCACGCCAGGGAGCTCGCGCGCTTCGCTCACGTCGAGGCCGAGGAGGCGTCCGTGCGGCACCGTGCTGCGCAGGAACGCGGCGTGGAGCATGCCCGGAACGACGACGTCGTCGATGTAGACACCCTTCCCGGTGAGGATCCGCGGATCCTCGGAGCGCAGCACCCGTGCACCGACACTCCGAGCCCCGATCACGTCGGTCACAGGACCGCTCCTTCCTCGCGTGCCCGTCGACCGGCCAGCAGCACGCCCTCGACGATCGTCTGGTACCCGGTGCAGCGGCAGAGGTTGCCCGACAGCTCGTCGCGCACCGCGGCCTCGTCGGCCGCGGGATCGTCGCGCAGGAGCGCCAACGCCGACATCACGAAGCCCGGTGTGCAGAAGCCGCACTGGAACGCATGGGTCTCCATGAGCGCCTGCTGCAGCGGGTGCAACGTGTCGCCGTCGGCGAGACCCTCGACGGTGACCACCTCTGCACCCGTCGCCTGCACCGCGAGCATGAGACATGAGCGGACCGGTTCACCGTCGACGAGCACGGTGCAGGCACCGCACACGCCGTGCTCGCATCCGAGGTGCGTACCGGTGAGCTCGAGCCGCTCCCGCAGGAAGTCGGCGAGCGACGTGCGCACGTCGGTGACCGCCTCGCGGGCCTCACCGTTCACAGTGAGCTGGATCGGTCGTTCCGTCATCTGTCGGGTCCTCTTCTGCTGCTACGCCTGCGCGGAGCGGGCTCGTGCCGCCGCGGTGGTCAGCGTGCGCCGCACCACGACCTCGGCCAGGTGGGTGCGGTACGCGGCGGAGCCGTGGACGTCGGTCGCCGGCCGGAGGTCTGCCGTCGCGGTGCGAGCCGCGGCGGCGAACGTCTCCTCGGTGGGTGAGGCGCCCTCGAGCGCGGCCTCGGCGGCGCGTGCACGCAGCGGGACGTCGGCAACGCCCATCAGCGTGATCCGGCTGTCGGCGATCGCGCCGTCGGCACCGAGCGAGACCATGGCCGCCACGCCCACGAGCGCGAAGTCGCCGTGACGACGCGCGATCTCCTGGAACGCAAAGCCGGCACGCGGATCCGATGCGGGGAGCCGGACCTCGACGACGCACTCGTCGTCGGCGAGCGCAGTGGTGAAGTGCCCCTGGAAGAAGTCCGGCGCTGCGATCGTCCGCTCACCGCCGGCACTGCGAACGACGATCTCGCCGTCGAGCGTCGTGACGACGCACGGGATCTCGGCCGAGGCGTCGGCATGCGCCACCGTGCCACCGATCGTGCCGCGCGTGCGGATGGCCGCGTGCCCGATGAAGGGCAGCGCCTCGGCGAGCAACGGGAGCTGGGTGCGCACGAGCGGCGAGCGCTCGGCAGTGCGCTCGCGCGCGGTGGCGCCGAACACGATCTGGCTCTCGCGCTCCTCGATCGTCGAGAGCGACGCGACGCGGTTGACGTCGATCACCTGCGTGGGCCGAGCGAGTCGCATGGCCAGCAGGGGCACCAGACTCTGTCCCCCCGCCAGGACCTTCGCCTCGTCGCCGTGCTCGGCGAGCAGGGAGAGCACCTCGTCGAGCGTGTCGGGCGCGTGATACTCGAACCGCGGCAGCTTCAACGACGTTCTCCTCCGGTCGGCTGTTCGTCGTGCACGACGAAGCGGCGCGACTCTAGGCCGAAGCGCCGGAGCGCCGGATGCGCTCGGGCGTCGACGACGCGAGGAGCTCGCGCACCCCGGCCGCCGCATCGATCACGCCGAGCTCGCCCCGGAATGCGGCCGCGACGAGCGCGGTCCCGTCCGCCGAGCCGAGGGCTTCGTCGGCCGACGCCGCCAGCAGCTGCAACAGCTCGTTCCGGATCTCGGTGCGGACGCGCGCGACACGCCGCTCCTCCAGCAGCCCGGTGGCACCGAGGAATTCGCGATGCTCACGTACCGCGGCCCACAGCTCGGGGACCCCCGACCCGTCCTGCGCCGTGGTCAGGAGCACGGGGGCGCGGCGTCGACCCTCGGGGTCGTCAGCCGGACGAGCGAGCGCAACCATCGACTCGAGATCGCGCTGAGCGTCGGCCGCCCCCGGCCGGTCCGCCTTGTTGACCACGTACACGTCGGCGACCTCGAGCAATCCCGCCTTGCTCGCCTGGATCGCATCACCCCAGCCCGGCGTCACGACGACGATCGTCGTGTCGGCCGCGGCCGCGACCTCGAGCTCCACCTGGCCGACACCAACGGTCTCCACGACGATCGTGGCGAACCCGAGCGCGTCGAGCAGCCGGATCGCCAAGGGCACCGCGAGCGACAGGCCGCCGAGGTGGCCACGAGTGGCGAAGCTGCGGATGAACGTGCCGACCGCAGGATCCATCCGCACGCGGTCTCCGAGGATCGCGCCGCCGCTCACCGGAGACGACGGGTCCACCGCGAGCACCGCGCACTGAGCTGGTGTCTCCACGATCCGGGCCAGGCTCGCGACGAGCGTCGACTTCCCCGCGCCCGGTGCGCCGGTGACACCGATCACGTGCGCGCGCGGCCGTTGCTGTTGCGCGAGCTCGCTGATCCGCGCCGCTTCGGGACCGGCCCGTTCGACCAGCGTGAGCAGGCGGCCAGTGGCCCCACGATCGCCTGCACTCGCGCGCGCGAACAACGCGTCGACATCGGTCGCCGGCATCGTCACGAGCGTATGCCTCACTCCGGATGCGGTGGTTGCCCTCGTCACCGGGACGACGTACGGTCACGCGCCGTGGAGACGATCGACCTCGTGGAGCAAGGCATCGCATTCGGGCGCTCACGGATCGCCGGGATCGGCGACACGCCGCTCGACGCGCCCACGCCGTGCGCGGACTGGAACCTTCGACAACTGGTGAACCACACCGTGAACGCGGCAGCCACCATCGCGGAGGTGCTGTCGAGCGACGGCGAACATGACGCGTGGGGTCCCCAGGCGCGGATGCCCCAGGAGATGGCCGACACCGACACGAGCTGGCCGAACCCCGTCGAGCACTACGACGAGGTCACGAGCGTCATCATCCGGGTGGCGAGGAACGCGCTGCCCGACCAGACCTTCCTCCAGGGCGGACGCCGGCAGCCCGCGATCGCGCTCGCCCGTGCCGTCACGTTCGACTCCGTCGTGCACGGCTGGGACATCGCCGTCGCGACCGGCCAGGACCCGACCATCCCGACCGAGATCGCCGAGGCCTACTTCGAGTTCGCGGCGCCGATCGCGGAGCTCGAGATGCCAGTGGCCGTCTTCGCGCCCCGGATCGAGGTGCCGGCGAGCGCGTCGCCGACCGACCGGCTCGTCGCGCTGCTCGGTCGCCAACCCTGACCAGACGCACCACTGGATCCGCGGCGATCGTCAGCCGCGCGGTGAAGCTGGCGCCGTGGAAGCGACTGGAGGCGGACGCACTCGTGCATGGGGTCGTGCGCGCCTCGAGCGGATCGACCGTTGGCAGCAACGCCGTCGCGGGGTGTCCTTCCTCGTCGCCGTCGTGGAGCGCTACTGGGAGGACCGCGGACGCCAGTACGGCGCGCTGCTCTCCTACTACGGCTTCGTGTCGCTGTTCCCGCTGTTGCTCGTGCTGGTCACGGTGCTGGGGATCGTGCTCGACGACGACCCCGACCTGCGCAACCGCATCCTCGACACCGTGTACGCGACCATCCCGGTCGTCGGCGCGCAGCTCCGCCAGAGCACGACGAGCCTCAACTCCAGCGGCTTCGTGCTGTTGGCCGGGCTCTTGGTCACGCTCTGGGCCGGGCTCGCAGTGGTGAAGCACGCGCAGGACGCGTTGAACCTGCAATGGGGCGTGCCGCGGTTCCAGCGGCCGGGACTCGTCGCGAGGAGCGTGCGCGCACTCGGCGCGTTGGCGGTGGTGGGTGTCGGCGTCGTGGTGGCGACCGCGGCCACGAGCCTCGCGGCCTTCCTCCCCGACCTCCCTCTGGCCGGGCGGGTGCTCGGCGCGCTCGGTGCGATCCTCGTGAACGTGCTCGTGTTGACGGTCTCGTACCGGGTGCTCGTGCACGCCGACGTCGGTTGGCGCGCGCTGGTGCCCGGTGGTGTCGTCGGAGGCGTCGCGCTGTGGGTCCTGCAGCTCATCGGCGCCACGTACGTGACACGCGTGATCGTGGGCGCGAGCGACGTGTACGGCGCGTTCGCGACGATGTTCGGGCTCTTGGTGTGGATCGCGCTCCTTGCCCGCGCCATGTTGCTGGCCAGCGAGGTGAACGTGGTGCGGGCGAAGCGACTGTGGCCCCGCAGCCTGCGTTGGAGCGCACCCACCGACGCCGATCGGCGAGCGCTCGAGGAGACCGTTCAGCGGGAGATGTACCAGGACCCCGCGCTGCTCGATCGTGGCGCATCCGTCGCAGGTACGAGACCCGAGTGATCAGGCCCCGCGTCGCCGCGGCCGTGCTCGTCGCAACCGCGTTGGTGATCGCGGGCTGCAGCGACGACGGCAACAGCGGTTCGTCGACGACCGGATCGACCGCCGTGACCACGCGCAGCAGGGTCCGGCTCGTCGCACCGGGCGGCCTGCGCGGCGTGTTGGACCGGGAACGTTCGGCCCGTCGCTCGTCGCCGAGCACGTCGACCCCGACGACCGTGCCACCGACCACCACGACGCTTCCCGTCGCGCCGTTCGCGGTCGCCCAGACGTCGGCCACGTTCGTCGACACGACGCGTGGATCGCCTGCGCGCGGTGGCGAACCCGCGCAGCCGCACCGCACGCTCGTCACCACCATCTTCTACCCGTCGGCGGCGCCTCCGACTGCGGAGGCGCCGACACCGCCGGCGGCACCCGGCACGTTTCCTCTCGTCGTGTTCGCGCACGGCTACGAGATCGACGCGGCGTCGTACGCGACGATGCTGCGCGACCTCGCGATCGGGGGCTACGTGGTCGCCGCGCCCGACTTTCCGGGTACCAGCACCGCGCACCCCGGCGGCGCGATCCGCGAGGACGCGCTCGAGCAGCCCGCCGACATCTCGTTCGTGATCACATCGATGCTCCAGCTGTCCGAGCAGCCCGGGTTGTTGCACGGCGTCGTCTCACCGACCGCGATCGGCGTCAGTGGGCATTCCGACGGCGCCGTCACCGCGCTTGCGGCGGGCTACAACACGTGTTGTCTCGACCCGCGCATCAAAGCCGGCGCGATCCTGAGCGGGGCGACCTTCGGGTTCGACGGAGAGTGGTTCCCACCGGGCACACCGCCGGTCATGTTCGTGCACGCGACGGCTGACGAGATCAACGGCTACGGCGCGAGTGTGTCGATGTTCGATCGGGCGCAGTCACCGAAGTACCTCCTGACCATCGAGGGTGGCTCGCACCTCGAGGTCTTCGTCGACCCACCGTGGGAGCCTCAGGTCGCGCAGGCAACCGTCGACTTCTTCGACCTGTACCTCAAGGGCGACCAGGCGGCTGCGGCCGGACTGGCCGCGGTCGGCAACCAGCCCGGCTTCATGACGCTCCAGTCCGGTTGATGCAACGGATCCGTGCCGCCAGCACTCAGTCCGCGCGCGCGACGGCGATCTCCGGACCGAGCCCGGCGCCACCGAGCAGCTCGAGGCGGTCGCCACTCCAGAAGCGACCGGGGTCGAACCAGTTGGCGGGGGTGCGGGGGTCGAGCAACCCCATCCTCGTGTAGGTGATCGCGAGGAGCTCGGCGCAGTACACCGCCTGCTCCGATGCTTCTCGTCGTAGGCGCCCCGACAACCACTTCCCGACCAGGCGTCGCGTGCGCGGGAACGGCCGACCCTCGTACTCGGCCACGACGCGCAGCAGCGCGTCCTCCATGTCACGCGTGACCTCGCCGTCGAACTGACGAACGAACGCGACCTGCTTGTACTTCCGCGTCCACACGTCGAGCGCCTCGTCGAGCCGGTTGAGTTGCGCGCCTCGGTGGCGGTCGCCGCTCCAGACGCTGGCGATGCTCTGCCCGAGCTCGGTGTGCCACAACAGCGGTGGCAGGTCGTCCAACGCGACCACCATCGCCACGTGGTTGACCGGCGCGTTCGTGAAGACCCTGATTGCACGGTCGGCGCCGGAGCGCCCGCGGAAGAGCCACACGTCGCCAGTGCGCGCGGCATCGATCGCGTCGGTCGTGGTCATCGCCGGAAGCATCGTGGCTAGCGTACGGATCCGTGAGGTCGCGCCGCTGGAAGTGGATCGGGCTGGGCGCAGTGGCTGCGATCGCAGCAGGCACCGCGATCGTGGTGGAACGACGGCGACGTCGCTGGCGCGAGTACGACGTCGCGGAGATCCGCCGACACCTCCACGAGCGCTTCGACGCGCTCGATGGCTAGCCGAGACGCACGCGCGCGAGGGCAAGAGGCTTGCCGGGGCGCGCTGGCGGGTACAGCCTCGGACATGACCGAGACGGTGCGCGGTGTCACACTGCCCGAGGAGCGAGCGGTGGCCGCCGCGGTGCCGGCGACCACGGAGCGCGAACGACCGAGCTGGTGGCGGGTGCGACCGGTCGACCGACGGGGACTCCTCCTGTGGCTCGTCGCGTATGCCGTGATGACGGCCGTCGCGATCGGCGTCGGGCTGCTCGTGGTGCACGAGCTCGGCGGCGTGCGATCGTTCGACGAGCGGGTCGCGCACTGGTTCGGACGTCACCGCACCGACACGTGGAACTCGATCACCTGGGCCGGGAGCATGATCGCCGACACCTACGTGAAGGTGCCCGCCACGTTGATCCTCTGCGGCTTCTTCCTCTGGCGGTGGCGCCGGTGGACCGAGCCCGCCCTGCTCCTCGGTGCGCTCGCGCTCGAGGTCGGCGTGTTCGTGACGTCGAGCATCGTCGTCGACCGTGCCCGACCGTCGATCCACCAACTGGATCCCGTCCCGCCGACCGGTGCGTTTCCGTCGGGGCACAGCGCGGCAGCCGTCGCCTTCTACGGCGCGATCGCGATCGTCGTGTGCTGGCACACACGCCGACACCTCGCGCGCGCGGTCGCCATCGCCGCGGCGGTGGTCATGCCGATCGTCGTGGGCACCTCGCGCATGTATCGCGGCATGCACTCCTTCACTGACGTGGTGGTCGGGCTCGTGATCGGCATCCTGTCCCTCTGGGTGACGTGGCTCGTCGTGCGCGACGGACCCGCGGCTCGGGAGGCACACGGGGAGGCGCTCGGGGAGGCGCACGGATAGCGTGCTCGCGTTCGTGTGGTGACCGACGTCGAGGGGCGGCGATGAGCACGGGCGCGATCGGCGAGTACGCCTTGTTGTCGGATCGTCACAGTGCCGCGCTCGTACGCCTCGACGGCTCGATCGACTGGCTGTGCTTCCCGCGCTTCGACAGCGCGTCGGTCTTCGCTCGACTGCTCGACGAGCAGGCGGGACACTGGTCGATCAGCGCACGGGACACCAGCGCCGTGACGCGTCGCTACCTGGACCGCACGATGGTCCTGGAGACGACGAGTCGAACCGCAACCGGCACCGCGGTCGTCGTCGACGCGCTGGCGACGGGCGAAGGCAACCGCGGGCACGACCTCGGTCGAGGCGCGCCCCATCTCCTGCTGCGTCAGGTGACCTGCACCCACGGCGAGGTCACGATCGATCTCGAGTACGCGCCTCGGCCCGAGTACGGACTCGTACGTCCGCTGCTCGACACGACCGATGGAGGGCTCGTCGCGACCGGAGGCGCCGACATCCTCGTGTTGTCGTGCGCGTTGCCACTGACGGTCGAGCAGTCGTCCGCGTCGGCTCGCGTGGTGCTTCGTGACGGCGAGCACGTCAGCGTCGCGTTGCATCACCGTGCGCGTGCCGACGCCGAGCAGCCGCGCGTGTGGAACGGAGCGGAGATCGATGCGCGCCTCGACGACACGGTGTCGGCGTGGGAGTCGTGGTCGATGCTGCACCAGGCCTACGACGGACCGTGGCGCGACCTCGTGCACCACAGCGGACGGGTCCTGCAGGCGCTGTCGTACCAACCCACGGGCGCGATCTGCGCCGCGGCGACCACCTCCCTGCCCGAGGTCAGCGGCGGCACCCGCAATTGGGACTATCGCTACGCCTGGGTTCGCGACGCGTCGTTCACGATCGAGGCGCTCTGGGTTGCGGCATGCCCCGACGAGGCCAACGAGTTCTTCGACTCGATGACCGCGTTCGCGGCGGGCTCCCTCGATCACGACGGCGACCTGCAGATCATGTTCGGCATCGGCGGCGAGCGCGACCTGACCGAGCGGGAGCTCCCCCACCTCGCGGGTTGGCGGCACTCCGCGCCCGTGCGAGTCGGCAACGGCGCATGGCGCCAACGCCAGCTCGACGTCTACGGCGAGCTGCTCAGCGCCGTGCATCGGCTCTCGGATCGGCTCTTCGACCCGGTCGCGCGGAGGCTCGGCCCGCTCGCTGAACCCGCAGCATGGGACGCGTCGCCGGCGTTGGCGCCGTCGACGCGGCAGTTCCTGGTCGAGCTCGCCGACGCGGCCGGACGGCGCTGGCAGGAGAAGGATCACGGCATCTGGGAGGTGCGGGGCGAGCCGCGCCACTTCGTGTACTCGAAGCTCATGTGCTGGGTGGCACTCGACCGTGCGACCGCGATGGCCGACCAGCTCGGCGCCTCGCACCGCGTCGACGCGTGGGCTCGCGCGCAAGACGAGATCCGAGCCGCCATCCTCGACGAAGGTTGGAACGACCGGGCGGGCGCGTTCACCCAGTCGTTCGGCTCCGACGAGCTCGATGCCTCCAATCTGATGCTGCCGTTGGTCGGGTTCCTCCCCGCCGACGACCCGCGGGTGCTGTCGACCATCGACGCCACCGAAGCGCGGCTCACCGACGAGCGCGGGTTGGTGTACCGCTACCGGGCCCGCGACGGTCTCGACGGTGAGGAAGGCTCCTTCCTGCTCTGCACGTTCTGGCTGGCGCAAGCCCTCGCGATGGCGGGGCAGACCCAGCGGGCGCGCACGGTGTTCGAACGAGCTGCCGCGTTCGTGAACGACGTCGGCCTGCTCGCGGAGGAGATCGAGCCGATCAGCGGCGAGCTCCTGGGCAACTTCCCCCAGGCGTTCAGCCACATCGGCCTCGTCAACGCGGCCTGGGCGATCTCCGAAGCCGAAGCCGCCGCGAACGGTTGACGATCGCGCTCGTCACTCCGTGATTCCCTCTTCCCACGACAGGCGCTCTTGCTCGTTCTTGAGCTGCCACGCGTGGAAGTCACGCCATGCCGCGTCGCGGTCGGTGCCGCGGTCGACGAGCTCACCGTTGGCCACGAGCTCGCGGTAGGTGTCGTCGAAGTCCTGCTCGCTGATCGTGGCGGCCTTGGAGCCCCGCGCCACGAAGTACCACACCATCGCGGTCGCGAACGCGACGAGCGCGACCACGACGAGGATCATGATCAGCACTGCATCACCTCTGTTCGGCCGCGATGTCCGCACGCAGCGCCTTGAGCGCCTCGGCGTAGATCTCGGAGAAGGTCGGGAAGGGTTGGATCGTGTCGCGCAGCACGTCGAGCGGCACGCGCGCGCGGATCGCCAACGTGGCCTGTTGGAGCCACTCGCCCGCTTCGGGGCCCAGTGCGTACGCGCCGGTGAGGCGCTCGCCGTCGCTGAGGAGGGTCAGGAACCCGTTGAACTCCGCGTACGCACGGCTGTAGGTCGCCGCCTTGGAGACGTCGGCGATCTTCGCGGTGCCGCTGAACGGCGCGTCGGGCGCGCCGACCGACGCGGCCTGTGGATCGGTGAACACGACGCGCGGGAGCGCGTCGTAGTTGGCCTCGCGCGGCTCACCGAGGATGTTCGCCGCCACGATGTCGCCTTGGTACTTGCCGGTGGTGGTCAACGGCCAGATCCCGGTGACGTCACCGATCGCCCAGACCTGGTCGGTCACGCGGCAGTTCGCGTCGACCGGGATCCCGTGCGCGTCCGGCACGATGTCGACCGTCTCGAGCCCGATCCCCTCGACGCGCGGACGGCGACCGGTCGCCACGAGCAGGCGGTCGCCGCGGAGCTCGGGCGTGCCGTCGAACTCGAGGACGTACTCGTCACCGTCACGGCTCGCTCTCGTCGTGTGAACGCCGAGGACGAGCTCGATCCCGTCGCGGCGCAGGACCTCGCCGAGTGCGTCGCCGAGTGGCGCCGGCTCGCGGGGCAGCACGCGCTCGGCCACGTCGACGAGCGCCACCTCCCCGCCGAGTCGGCGTACCGCCTGCGCCATCTCGACGCCGACCGGCCCGCTGCCCAGGACGACCAGGCGGCGCGGCACCGCAGTCATACCGGTCGCCTCTCGATTCGTCCACACACCGTCGAGCTCCTGCAGGCCCGGTACCGGCGGGACCACCGGATCGGCGCCGTTGGCGACGACGACGTGGCGTGCCGTGTGGCGGACCCCGTCGACCTCGACCGCTCCGGCACCGGCGAGCCGACCGCTGCCGCGCAGGAGGTCGATGCCCTGCCCGGTGAGCCACTTCTCGGCTGAGGTGTCGGTGTGCTTCGACACCATCCAGTCGCGCCAGGCGAGCGCAGCCTCCACGTCGACTTGCGCGGTCGATGCCGCCTCGTTCGCGGCGTGCAC
>DASUMF010000316.1:0-3373 GCA_036277835.1 Acidimicrobiia bacterium | reverse complement strand
TGGTGGTGAAGGACGGGCGGGCCTGCGGCATCGTCGTCCGCAACCTGCACACCGGCCGGATCACGTCGCATTCCGCCCATGCGGTGCTGCTGTGCACCGGCGGGTACGGCAACGTGTTCTACCTCTCGACCAACGCCAAGGGCTCCAACGCGACGGCGATCTGGCGCGCCCACCGGCGCGGGGCCGCCTTCGCGAATCCCTGCTACACCCAGATCCACCCGACCTGCATCCCGGTGAGCGGGGAGCACCAGTCGAAGCTGACGCTGATGAGCGAAAGCCTGCGCAACGACGGGCGCGTGTGGGTGCCGAAGCAGCACGGGGATACGCGGCGGCCGGAACAGATCCCCGAGCCGGAGCGCGACTACTACCTCGAACGCCGGTACCCCAGCTTCGGCAACCTCGCGCCGCGCGACATCGCCAGCCGCGCCGCCAAGGTCGTGGTCGACGAGGGCAAGGGCGTCGGCCCGCTCAAGAACGGCGTGTACCTCGACTTCGGCGACGCGATCTCACGGCTCGGTCGCGACGTCATCGAAGAGCGCTACGGCAACCTCTTCGAGATGTACGAGCGCATCACCGACGAGAGCCCGTACGAGACCCCGATGCGCATCTACCCCGCCGTCCACTACACGATGGGCGGGTTGTGGGTCGACTACAACCTGATGAGCAACGTGCCCGGCCTCTACGTGCTCGGTGAGGCGAACTTCTCCGACCACGGTGCGAACCGGCTCGGGGCGAGCGCGCTCATGCAGGGTCTCGCCGACGGCTACTTCGTGCTACCGGCCACGATCTCCGACTACCTCGCGCCGCTGCTCGGCCAGCCGCTCGTGTCCACGAACGAGCCGGAGTTCGCGGAGGCCGAGCGCAACGTCGCCGACGTCACCAAGCGGCTCATGTCGGTGAACGGCAAGCACAGCGTCGACCACTTCCACCGCCAGCTCGGCAACATCCTGTGGGACAACTGCGGGATGGCGCGCACGTCGGAGAGCCTCGAGAAGGCGCTGAGCGACATCCCCGCGCTGCGCGAGGAGTTCTACGCCGACGTCAACGTGCTCGGCAGCGACGCCACGCTGAACCAGTCGCTCGAGAAGGCACAGCGGGTGGCCGACTTCCTCGAGTTCGGCGAGCTGCTCTGCCTCGACGCGCTCCACCGCGAAGAGAGCTGCGGCGGGCACTTCCGCGTCGAGCACCAGACCGAGGAGGGCGAGGCGCTGCGCAACGACACCGACTTCTCCTACGTCGGGGCGTGGGAGTTCACGGGCGTCGACACCAAGCCCGAGCTCCACAAGGAGCAGCTCGAGTTCGAGTACGTCCACCTCGCCCAGCGCAGCTACAAGTAGCCGAGACCACACCCCTGCTTTGGCGTCGCCAGCGCGTAGATATCACGCGGTAGCGACGCCAAAGCGGCGAGAAAGGCACGCACGATGCAGTTGAAGTTGCGGGTCTGGCGCCAGGAGTCGCCGACCGCCACCGGTCGCTTCGAGGACTACGACGTCGCCGACATCAGCGAGGAGATGTCGTTCCTCGAACTGTTCGACGTGCTGAACGATCGCCTCGTCGCGCAGGGCAAGGAGCCGGTGGCGTTCGACCACGACTGCCGTGAGGGCATCTGCGGCTCGTGCTCGATGATGATCAACGGGCGCGCGCACGGCCCCGAGACCGGCACCGCCACGTGTCAGCTGCACCTCCGCAAGTTCAACGACGGCGACAGCGTCACCGTCGAGCCGTGGCGGGCGCGTGCGTTCCCGGTGCTGCGAGACCTGGTCGTCGACCGCAGCCCGCTCGACCGCATCATCGAAGCGGGTGGCTACATCACCGCCCCCACGGGCAGCGCGCCCGACGGCAACCTGATCCTGATCCCGAAAGAGGCGTCCGACGCCGCGATGGACGCGGCGGCGTGCATCGGCTGCGGCGCGTGCGTGGCCGCGTGCCCGAACGGCGCGGCGCAGCTGTTCACCGCGGCGAAGGTGTCGCACCTCGGCTTGCTGCCGCAGGGTCAGCCTGAGCGCTACTCGCGGGTGCAGGCGATGGTCGACGAGATGGAGCGCTGGTTCGGTTCGTGCACGCTGCACGGTGAGTGCGAGAAGGCGTGCCCGAAAGAGATCAGCATCGACTTCATCGCCCTGCTGAACCGCGACTACGTGAAGGCGCAGTTCAAGAACCGCAAGCTCGCCGGCCAGGTCAAGTAACCCACCCCACCAGCGAACTGGCGTCACTCGACCATCATCGTGATGGTCAATTGACGCCGGTTCGCTGGTGGTGGTGGGGTTTCGTCGGTCAGTGCGGAGGGCAAGCCATGCGCATGTGGAAAGCGCTGCCCAAGCCGGTGCGTCGTTGGTTGTTCCTCGCGGTGCTGTTGCCGTTCGCGGCGTGGGGCCTCGAGCGCCTCGGCAACGAGCTCGCCGCCAAGCGCGGTGAGAGCGGCGCCACCAAGGCCATGCGCGCACCCCGCCAGATGCTGCGCGCCACCGGCATCAGCTGACCCTTCCCCGTTTTGGCGTACCCGGACCCACCACCGCGGTGGTCCGGGTACGCCAAAACGCTGGAGGTGGTGGGTCAGCGGGTGCCGACGAGGAACGTCCAGCGGTCGAGCACGACGTAGCCCATGCGCTCGTAGACCGGACGCCCCATGTCGCTGGCGATCAGCATCGCGGGCACGGTCGGCTCCGCGAGCGTCGCCGCCCACGTGATCTCCTCGCCGAAGCCCTTCCCCCGCGCGTCGGCGAGCGTGGCCACCCACTCCACGTGGTTCACGCCGTGGGCGACGATCGACGTCGCGCCGGTCACACCCCGGCCGTCGGCGAGCCCGACGAACATGCGCATGCCCGGCACGTGCAGGGTCGACGGGTGCAGCGCTGCACCCACCTCGCCGGCCGGCACGTCGTCGAGCGGGAAGCCCTCCACCAGGACGCGCTCGTACTCCTCGAGCAGCTCGAGGCTGCTGACCTCGCGCACGTCGAGGCCGGGCGCCGCCGCCCGCTCGGGCACGCCGGCCGCGCGGAACATCACCGGCGGGGAGCCGCCGACGGCGAGGTCGGGCAGCGCGGTCGGCCACGGGCAGAACACGCAGAACGGCCCACCGGGTTTGCCGCCGTAGAACCCGACGAGGTCGGCCACGACCTGCGGTGCGCGTTCGGGCGTGACGGGCCGCAACAGGATCGCGGTGTTCAACAGCAGTTGCGCGGAGTGCTCGTCGACGGCGACCACGTCGGGCGTCCGCAGCACCGGATGACCGGCCGCGTTCCCACACGACTCGACCCACTCGGCGAACCCGAGCACGAATCGACGGGTCACGCTGTCGTCGACCGGTGTCGACGGCAGCCAGCCCGTCTCGAGCACCTCGTCGGCCGCCGGTGGCGGTTCGACCGAGCTCATC
>DASUMF010000315.1:0-2162 GCA_036277835.1 Acidimicrobiia bacterium | reverse complement strand
GCGCGAGGGGTCGAGGATAGCGCACCCCCTTTTGGCGCCGCTCAACCACAGCGGGTGTGGCTCGACCGACGCCGGAACGGGCGACGGGCGACGAACGCAGGAACGGGCGACCGGTGAGGGCCGGTCAGACGCCGGTGGAGCCGAAGCCGAACGTGTCGCGCGTGGTGGCGTCGAGCTCGGGCACTTCGAGCCAGTCGACCGATTGCACCTGCTGGATCACCAACTGCGCGATGCGGTCACCACGCTCCACCGTGTACTCGACGGTCGGGTCCGTGTTCACGAGGAGGCACTTCAGCTCGCCGCGGTACTGCGGGTCGATCAAGCCCGGGGCGTTGAGGCAGGTGACCCCGTGCTTGAGCGCGAGCCCCGAACGCGGCAGCACGAGCCCCGCGTAGCCCGGCGGGATCGCGATCGCGATTCCTGTCGGCACGAGGGCGCGGCCACCGCCGGCAGCGAGCACCGCGCGCTCGCGCGCGTGGAGGTCGAACCCGGCGTCGTCGGTGTGCTGCTGCCGCGGCAGCGGGAGGTCGGCGTCGAGGCGCTGCACCCGGATCTCCACCGGGCGAAAGATACAAGAGCCCGAACGACACCAGAGCGACGTCAGGCGAAGTCGCCCGCGAGCTCCTCGCGCTGGTCGTCGGTCAGCGCCGCGACCGCCTGGTACTCGGGGTGGTCGACCACGAGCTGCGCGGCCGACGAGGCGAGCAGCGCGCGCTGCTCGGGCGTGAACGAGAACTTGAGGTAGTGCACCGTGGCGGTGACGTCGTCGCGCGTGAGGCGCTCCTCGTCGTCGGGCACGGCGTCGACGCGCGAGCCGTCGGCCAGCGCGAAGTGCACGTGGTGCTGGATGTTGATCAGCCTCGGCAGCCACTCGCGCAGGAGCGCGTCGTCGGTGAGCTCGACGAACAGGGTGCCCGAGAGCTCGCCGTCGTCGGGGATGAGCTCGTTGTAGGTGGCCACCTCGCTTGCGATGGCGGCGTCGGTGAGCATGCGCTCGGCCCGGGCCATCTCCTGCACCTGGAAGCGCATCGTGTCGGTGTTCTCGAACGTGATGGTGAGCAGGTCGCCGAGCGCGATCCGGCGCCGCTTCTTCATCGCGATGATGCGGGCGCGGAACTCGTCGCGCTCGCGCTCGTAGGCGCGGTGGTCGACGATGTCGTCGACGGTGAGCTTCCTCATGACGCGTCGTCCTTCACCCGAACCAACGAACCGGCGTCAAAGCGGCTCGATAATCGAGCCGAATTGACGCCAGTTCGCGGTCTGGGCGTTCAGGGTTGGATCAGCGGGTCAGCTGACGCTCTCGAGGCCCTGGGTGAAGCGGCCGGCGTGGCTCTTCTCCGCCCGGGCGAGCGTCTCGAGCCACTCGGCGATCTCCTCGAGGCCCTCGTCGCGCGCGGTGCGGGCGAAGCCCGGGTACATCTCGGTGTACTCGTAGGTCTCGCCCTCGATCGCCGACTTCAGGTTGTCGGTCGTCGCGCCGACCGGCACGCCGGTGACGGGGTCGCCGACCTCGGAGAGGAAGTCGAAGTGGCCGAACGCGTGGCCGGTCTCACCCTCGGCGACGGACCGGAACAGCGCCGCGACGTCGGGGTAGCCCTCGACGTCGGCCTTCTGCGCGAAGTAGAGGTACCGGCGATTCGCCTGGCTCTCCCCCGCGAAGGCGTCCTTGAGGTTGCCGTGGGTCTTCGTGCCGTTCAACTCGGGCATGGATTGCTCGCTTTCTCGTGGTCGTGGTCGGACACTCGGGATGGATCGAACAGACGGGATCTCAGGACGCGTCGGCGCTACAGGCCTCGCAGATCCCGCGGAACACGACCTCGACCGTCTCGACGGTGAAGTCGCGGCGGTAGCGGCCGGGCACGCGCACGTCGGCGATGTCGACGAGCACGTCGCGCACGACTCCACAGCGAGTGCACACGAGGTGCTGGTGGGCGTGCTCCACGTTGGGGTCGACCCGGATGCTGCCGGTGCCGAGATCGAGCAGCTCGACCTCCCCCAGCGCCTCGAGGTCGTGGACGGTCTGGTACACGGTCTTGCGCGAGATCATCGGCATCTCGGCGCTCGCCGCGTCGTACAGCGAGTCGACGGTGGGATGCGTGTCGACGCCCTGGAGGAGGCGGAAGATCGCCTGGCGTTGCGGCGTGACCCGGAGGCCCTGGGCC
>DASUMF010000314.1:0-4741 GCA_036277835.1 Acidimicrobiia bacterium | reverse complement strand
TCCGGTCCACCGCTGTCGGGACGCGTGCGCGTCTCGAGCGCGACGAAGAACCTCGGCCTCAAGTTGATGGCCGCATCGCTGCTCACCCCGGGCGTCACCACGTTGCGCAACGTGGATCGGGTGTCGGACCTCGACGTCATGATCGACGTCCTGCGCGCGGTCGGCGCGGACGTCGTGTGGTCGGACGCGCGCGAGCTGCAGATCGATGCGACCGGACCGTTGCACCCCGAAGCGCCGTACGACCTCGTCACGCGCCTGCGCGCGTCGGTGAACGTGCTCGGACCGCTGCTCTCGCGGTGCGGTGAGGTGAAGGTGGCGATGCCGGGCGGCGACGACATCGGCAGCCGACCGCTCGACATGCACGTGCGCGGCCTCCGGGCGATGGGTGCCGAGCTCGACGTCGTGCACGGGTTCATCGAGGCGCGCGTCACCCGCCTGGCGGGGGCGCGCGTCGTGCTCGAGTTCCCGAGCAACGGCGCGACGGAGAACCTGCTCACGGCGGCGGTGCTGGCGAAGGGTCACACGGTCATCGAGAACGCGGCGCGCGAGCCCGAGATCACCGAGCTCGCGGCCACGCTCAACCGGATGGGCGCGAACGTGCTCGGCGCGGGCTCGTCGACGATCGAGATCGAAGGTGTCGAATCGCTCGCGCCCGTCGACGTCGCACTGATCGGCGACCGCATCGAAGCCGGCACCCTCCTCATGGCCTGCGGCATCGCGGGGGGCGAGATCACCATCGAGGGCGCGCGGCTGCAGCACCTCGAGCTCGTGGCCACGAAGCTCGGTGAGATGGGGCTGAAGGTGTCGCCGACGCCCGACGGCGTGTGGGCGAGGGCCGACGAGCGGATGCGTGCGGTCGACGTCGCCACCCTGCCGTTCCCCGGCTTCGCGACCGACTTCATGCCGCAGGTCGTGGCCCTGCTGGCGACGGCCGACGGCACGTCGATCGTGACCGAGAACGTGTTCGACAACCGGCTCAACTTCGTCGACGAGCTCGCCCGCATGGGCGCCGACGTGCGTCACGAGGGCCGCCACGCGGTGATCCGCGGCGTGCCCCGGCTCTCGGGCGCACCGGTGCGGGCCCTCGATGTGCGAGCGGGTGCGGCGCTCCTCCTCGCAGGGCTCGGCGCCGACGGTGAGACCACCGTGCTCGACCCGTGGCACGTCGACCGGGGCTACCCGGACCTCGCCGCCAGCCTCGCCGAGCTCGGCGCCACGGTGACGCGGGTCGGCGCCTGACGACGACCCGTTCCCGGATCGTGGGAAGCCCTGCGATACTCAGGGTGTTGCACGAAGCACAGCTCCGCCAACAGGAGGCGCAGCTTCGCCCTCTACGGTCTCGAGACTCGTCGCGCGGGGCGAAGCGAAGCCGACCAGAGATGTAGGAGATCCAATGCCGATCGACACCGAGCTCGAACCCGCCGAGCTCGAGCAGCAGGTGCTCGACGCGATCGAGCTGATCCGCCCCGCGCTGCAGAGCGACGGGGGCGACATCGTCTTCGACCGGCTCGACACCGAGGGCGTCGTGCACGTGAACCTCGTGGGCGCGTGCGGCACGTGCCCGATCTCCATGCAGACCCTCAAGGCCGGGGTCGAGCGGATCATCATGGATCGCGCGCCGGGCGTCACGAGCGTGGTCGACGACGCGCTCGAGGACTGACCCGGGTCCCGACACTCGGGGCGAGCCGACGCGAACGCCGCAGACATGGACGAACTGCGCGGCAGGGTGCTCGAGAACTTGACGCAGCGTGCCGATGAATTCCGCAGCGGGCCGCGCTTCGATAGCGTGGTCGCCCGGGTCGCCGCAGGGAGCGGCGATCTCTACACTGCGTCCAGCGATCTGCTTGCGAGCGAACGCTGAGTCGAAATTCCCCCAGCGAGTTCCCCCCAGCGAGAAGGTTGCAGCGTGGACATCGACCGGGTCGGGGTCGTCGGAGCAGGGTTGATGGGCGCAGGGATCGCTGAAGTGTGCGCGCGCTCAGGATCTCAAGTGCTCGTGTGCGACATGGATGCGAAATTCCTCGAGGGCGGTCGCGAGAAGATCGAGAGCTCGCTCGACCGTGCCGTGCGCGCCGGCAAGCTCGACGCCGGCGAGCGCGACGACGTCCTGGCGCGCGTCGGCTTCACCACCGACCTCGGCGACTTCGCCGATCGCCACCTCGTGGTGGAGGCGATCATCGAGTCGGAGCACGAGAAGCTCGAGGTGTTCTCGAGCCTCGACAAGATCGTGGAGTCGCCCGACGCGATCCTGGCGTCGAACACGTCGTCGATCCCGATCATGAAGCTCGGCATGGCCACCGAGCGCCCCCAGCAGGTGCTCGGCCTCCACTTCTTCAACCCGGTCCCGGTGCAGCACCTCGTCGAGCTGATCCCGTCGATCGTGACGGCACCCGAGGTCGCCGACCGGGCCGAGGCCTACGTCGGCGGCGTGATCGGCAAGCGCGTGATCCGCTCGCAGGATCGTGCCGGCTTCATCGTGAACTACCTCTTCGTGCCCTACATCCTCTCTGCGATCCGGATGTACGAGTCGGGGTTCGCCTCGGCCGCCGACATCGACGACGGCATGGTCGAGGGTTGCTCGCACCCGATGGGGCCGCTCGCCCTCGCCGACCTCGTCGGACTCGACACCATCAAGGCGGTCGCCGACTCGATGTACGGCGAGTTCAAGGAGCCGCTGTACGCGGCACCGCCGCTCCTGAGCCGCATGGTCGAGGCCGGTCTGCTCGGCCGCAAGCGCGGCCGCGGCTTCTTCGACTACGCCAAGTAGCTCGCGCCCACGACGATGAGCGACGACCTCCTGGTCCGTGAAGCGCGCGACGGCGGCGTCGTGGTGCTGCGACTCAACCGTCCGCCGCTGCACCCGTTGTCGATGGCGGTGCTCGCGGAGATCGCCGCGCAGGCCACCGAGCTCGCCGCCGATCCGGCGCTGAAGGCGGTGGTGGTCACCGGTGGCGAGAAGGCGTTCGCCGCGGGCGCCGACGTCGCCGAGGTCACCGAACCGGGCGTGGCGCCGCGTGTGAGCGCGGCGTTCCGGGCCGCGTTCGACGCGCTGGAGGCGATTCCGCGACCGGTGATCGCGGCGATCGAGGGCTTCGCGCTCGGTGGCGGCTTCGAGCTCGCGCTGGCGTGCGACCTGCGCGTCGCGGGGGAGGGGGCTCGCCTCGGGTTCCCCGAGATCCAGCTGGGGATCTTCCCCGGCGCGGGTGGTACGCAGCGCACGACCCGGCTCATCGGCCCGGCGCGCACGAAGGATCTGGTGTGGACCGGACGTCACGTGAAGGCGCCGGAGGCGCTCGAGCTCGGCCTCGTCGACCGCGTCGTGCCTGCCGGCACCGCGCTCGACGCCGCGGTCGAGTTGGCGACGTCGCTCGGCAGCGGCGCGGTGGTGGCCATGGGCCTGTCGAAGCGCGTGATCGATCGGGGCCTGGACGGTTCGCTGTCGGACGGCCTGGATCTCGAGGCGGCGGCGTTCGCTGCGGTGTTCGACACCGACGACGCGTCGACCGGCGTGCGGAGCTTCCTCGACGACGGCCCCGGCAAGGCGACGTTCCAGGGCCGGTAGCCAGCTAGCGCGCGCCGACCGACGACTGCTCGGCGGCTGCCTCCAGGTGGGCTGCGTCGTCGGGCAGCAGGAAGCCCGCAGCCTCGGCGCGTTCGGTCGCCGCGTCCCACTTGTCCACGAACGCCTCGTGTGAGGGATACGCCGCGGCGAGCCGCGGCGCACTGAACGCCGTGGTGGTGCCGTAGAGCGAGCACCCGCTGTCGCCCGTGCCCGACAGGGCCGCGACCGGCACATCGACCTGGGGCGTGCGGATGCCCCCGATCGCGATCCCGCGCTCGTCGCGCGCGACGTCGCTGCGTGCGCGGTCGGCGCGGAGATGTGGGGCGTGCGGCGGCGGCGTGCCGTCGGTGACCCAGCGCTCGAGCGCGGCGAGGGCGGCCGCCACCACGTAGTGGTGGGGCCCCGTGTTCACCGGGGTCGTGCAGCTCACGAAGCCGCCGGTGAGCGCGCTCGACGGCGCGCGCATGGCCGCGAACAGCGCGGCGTCGGCGCGGCCGTCGCCGCTGTCGGGGCGCCCGATCGTGAACCCGTACGCGTCGAAGTGCGCGGTGCCCGCGACCTGCCAGTCGCGGTACCGGGCGCGGTCGGGTTGCTGCGCCGCGATCGCGCCCAGCTCGAACAGGTCGGTCTCCGACGTGAACACGAGCACCGGTACGTCGAGATCGGTGCGCAGCATCGTCGGCTCGGGCACCTCGACGTCGTGCTGGGGTGACTCCGACAACGGGGCGCCGCTGCTGCCGCGACTGTGCACCAGGAAGCCGTCGTACACGTGCGCCCTCGGTTGGATCGCGTCGATGTAGGTGGTCAGGCGGAACGCCGACTGCGACTGCCCGATCGCGAGGAGCGCGGTCGTGTCGAGCCCGCCGAGCACGTTGTCGTGCCCGGGGGTCCGGAGGAGCCGGCCGACCTGGCTGAAGATGTCGTAGGAGAAGCTGTCGGACGGGATGTGCAGGGATCGGTAGCGCTCGGGGTCTTCGACGGTGGTCGCGTGCAGGCCGTCGGTGGTCGCGCCGAAACCCTCGAGCCCCGCCACCTGCGCGCTCACCCCGACCCACGCGTCGCCGTGGCGGATCATCTCGGTGTGGGCGAGGATCCAGCTCACGGCGTGGTCGATGCCCGCGCTCACGTTGAGCCACTCCACCACGGTGGTGCCGCTGTACCGACTCGGGTCGATCGGGC
>DASUMF010000313.1:0-4559 GCA_036277835.1 Acidimicrobiia bacterium | reverse complement strand
GATCCGTGGGCTCGCGGGGCGCGTCACGGTCTGCGCGCACTCAGGGCAGCGGAACCGGTAGTCGCCCGCCGTGTCGTCGTCGTGGACGCGCACGGTCAGGTCGTGGATGCCGAGTTGCACGTCGCCACACACCGGGCACTGGGCTCGGACCGTCGTCATTCGGGCCGACCTCCCGCACTCGTGGCCCCTTAGGCTCTCCGATCGGCATGCCCCCCACTCCACTTGAGCCGAACCATCCGAGGTCACGTCCGATCACGTTCGCGCACCGGGGTGCACGTTCCGAACAGCCCGAGAACACGCTGCCGGCCTTCCGTCGGGCGCTCGAGCTGGGTGCCGCAGGGCTCGAGTCCGATGCCCGGCTCAGCGCCGACGGTGAAGCGGTGCTCGTCCACGGCGCCGTCGCCCGCGACGGGATCCGGCGGCGGCGCCGGGTCACGCAGTCGACGGCCGCAGAGCTGGCCGAGCTCGGCGTGCCCCGGTTGCGCGACCTCTACCGCGAGCTCGGCACCGACTTCGAGCTGTCGCTCGATCTCTACGACGTGGCCGCGGCGGAGCCGGTGCTCGAGGTGGTCGCGGCCGCCGGCGCCGCCTCGCGGTTGTGGTTGTGCTCGGGTCGGGTGGGAACGCTGCGGCGCGTGCACGAGCTCGACGGTCACGTGCACCTCGTGCACAGCACGAAGCGCAGCGCGCTGGGGTCGTCGGTCGAGCGACATGCCGACGAGCTCGCGCAGGCGGGCATCGAGGTGTGCAACATGCGCCACCTCGAGTGGACGGCGGGGCTCGTCGCGCTGTTCCACCGGTTCGACGTGCGCGCGTTCGCGTGGGACGTGCAGGAGGTGCGCCACGTGCGCGCCATGCTCGAGCTCGGCATCGACGGGATCTACTCCGACCACGTCGACCGCCTCGTCGCGACCGTCGCCGAATGGAGCGAGACGTAACCGTCTTCTCTGCTTTGGCGTCGCCAGCGCGTGGATATCACGCGTTGCTGACGCCAAAGCGTGTGGGGGCGGGCTACAGAAAGCCGAGGCGGTCGAGCGGCCAGATGCGCACGAAGACGCGGCCGACGATGCTCGACCCCTTGATCGGTCCGTGGATGCGGGCGTCGGCCGACTGGCCGCGATTGTCACCCAGCACGAAGTAGTGGCCTGCGGGCACCGTGCACCCCTTGGGTGGGCTGTCGGGCTCGCATCCGGGTGGCGTCGAGTCGATGGTGGTCGTGGTGCCCTTCGGCAGATAGCTCTCGTCGAGCACGCGGTCGTTGATGCAGACCTTGCCGGTCTGGCACTCGGTGATCGTCTCACCCGGCAGCGCGATGATCCGCTTCACGAGGTCGTCGATCCCCGCCGTTCGCCATTGCACGTTCGGTTCGGCCGCGAACACGACGATGTCACCGCGGTTCACGTCGTGCAGGTCGTAGCTCAACTTGTTGACGAGGACGCGGTCACCGATCTCGAGCGTGGGCTCCATCGACGCCGACGGGATGTAGAACGCCTGGAACAGGAACGTCTTGATGACGATCGCGATCACGACCGCGGCGACGACGAGCACGACCCACTCGACGACGGTGCGGTTGATGCCCTTCTTCACGCCGGTGCTGACCGTGCGCTCGTCGACCGCGGTCACCGTCGCGTCGGTCGGAGCGCTGCCGTTGGCATCGACGGCGTCGACGGGGTCACCCGTCGGGATGCGAGATGGTGCGTCCACTGGCGCGTCGAGATCGTCGGTCACGCCAGCTGCTCCACTCCCCCATCCTCGCAGATGAACACCGGTGCAGCCGACGCGGGGCAGAGAGTGCACATGCCGGACATCAGGGCGTGTATCGCGCCAGCACGCGCGTCGCCGCGGCGGCGGCCATGCCGCGCGCCTCGCGTGGGGCGATGATCGTCGCCCGCTCACCGAGCGTGAGGAGCAGGCGCTCCAACCACGCAGGCTCGCTCACCGCGAGGACGACGTCGAGTTGTCCTTTGGCGCGCTCCCGGACCGACTCGTGTGGGTAGCTCTCCACCACCCAGGCGGCCTCCGGTGCGAGGCGCAGGGTGACCCGAAGGTCGTCGGGACGGGGGCGGTACACGAGGTCGGCGGTGTCGCCGTCGAACGATCCGGCGTGCTCCGACGGGTCGAACGCGACACCGGTCGCGCGGACGGCGCGCACGCGGTCGACGCGGAAGAGCCGCTCGGCGCCGGCGCGGTGGCACCAGGCAGCCACGTACCACGCGCCGAAGGCATGGAAGACCCGCCACGGATCGATCACGCGTGTCGTCATCTCGTCGCGCGCGAACGAGTAGTAGTCGATCTCCAGTTGGGTGTGCTCTTGCACCGCTTCCTGCAGCGCGGTGAGACCGCCGGTGGAGCCGACGTCGACGGCCAGCGTGCCCTTGGCGCCAAGCACGTGCTCGAGCTTCTCGAGCGCGGTGGCCAGTGGGCCGTGATCGTCGGAGCCGGGGACCGAGAGCAGCGCCCTTCCCGCGGCGAGCAACGCGAGGCCCTCGGCCGGCGTGAGCCGGAGTGGTCGCTCGAAGTACTCGGCGAGCCGAATCTCCACCTCGCCGTCGATCACCGTCACGTCGATGAGCCGATCCGCCGTGTACGGCGGGAGGCCGCAGAACGGGAGGAGCGCGAGATCGCGTTCCAGCTCGTGCTCGGGCACCTCGAAGCGCTCGGCCAGCTCGGCCACCGTGATGCCCGGGTGCGCGAGCACCCACGGCACGATGGCGAGCACCCGTTGCAGCCGCGGGCCGACGAGCGGACGGGGACTCACGTGCTCTCCTGATCTTGACTCGCGAGGGCCTGGAGCCAGTCGACGACGCTGGCCCGCAGCTCGGGCGGACCGAGCACCTCGGCGTGCTCGAGCAGATCGAGCACCCAGCTGCGGAACGCCTCGCGGTTCACCACCGGGAGTCGCACCTCGACGGAGCCGTCGTCGCGCCGCGCGACCACGGCCTCCTCGCCGAGCTCGTCGACCACCAGCGCGGCGCGGGCGCCGTCGACGAGCACGTGCGCGTCGAGCGGGCTGTCCTCCCCGTAGGTGAGCGGCTCCCGCACCATCGCGCCCGGGTCGACGTTGCCGGGCATCTCGAACGCACCCGGCGCGCTGGTGACGGGCGTGCCCTCGATGCGGTCGACCCGGAACGCCCGCGGCGCGGCGCGGTCGCGGTCGTGACCGACCACGTACCAGTGGCCGTAGCGCAGGACGACGCCGTACGGGTCGAGCCGGCGGGTCGCCCCGCGGTACTCGAACGTGAGCGACGACCGGTGGCTGACCGCGTCGAACAGCGACGGCACGAGCGGTGCGAGCTCGACCTCCGCCAGCGTCGTGCCCGACCCCTCGCCCTCGAGCCCCCCGAGCTTCGCCAGGCCGACCAGCCCGGCGCCGCCTTCGAAGCGCACCGCGGTGACGGCAACGTGGAGCGCCGCGAGCTCGGCGTCGTCGAGGCCGAGGTCGGGCAGGTAGTAGTCGTCGGGGCGGATGCGGTACGCCTGCTCGGCGCCGAACCCGTCGGCCGCCTCGACGGTGATCGGCACGCCGAGGTCGCGCAACGTCTCCTTGTCGCGTTCGAACTGCCGGCGACGGGCCGTGAGGTCCTCGGGGTAGCGCGGCTCGACCCGCTCCGCGAGCTCGTCGAGGCTCAGACCCCGCCGGGTGTCGAGCAGCGTGGCCGTGAGGTTCACGAGCCGCTCCAGGCGATCAACCATCGCGGCCGGCGGGATCGAGTCGGGCGGCCGCGAGCGCGCCGGCGGCCGACGCGGCCTGGAACAGCGCGGGGTCGGCTTCGGCCGGTCGTCCCATCGACTGCACGCGCAGCCCGAGGCGCGCGAAGAGCGCGATCGCGTCGGGCGCGTCGACGTCGACCAGCTCGTGGCGATCGTGGATGCCCGCGGCGCGCAGGTCGTCGCGCAGCTGCGCGTCCTGCGCCGCGTTGCCGAGGCGAGGCACGGCGACGACCGCGCGCTCTCGCGTGGCGATGCGCAGTGCGGTCGCGGTGTGGTGCGAGAGGCCCTGATGGCGCGGCCGCTCGTCGGCGAACGAGATGCGCAGGCACGCGATGGGCACGCCCCCGAGCGCGTGCGCCGCGTCGAGCAACGGCCCGACCTCCATCCCGCTGAACCCGAGCCGCGTGTTCGTGCCGACGATGCCGGGACCCATCACGACGACCGCGGCGTCCGCGTGGGCGACGTGTCGGGCGACGGCGAGCGCGGAGAAGGCGGAGACCGCCTCGTAGTCGCCCCCGAACGCGTGGCCGCACGTGACCGTGGTGTCGACGAGTCCCGCGGCGCGCACGTGGACCACGAGGTCGGACAGCGCGAGCGGCAAGCCGGCGCCGTCGGTCATCACGTACGCGAGCCGCGCGTCGGGAGCGAGCTGCTTGAACGCCGCGGCCACCGCGGGGAGCTGGCTGTGCAGCGCGGCGACGACCACCGGCATCCCGTCGATCGACTCGACCTCGGCGAGCGCTTCGAGGTGCTCCTCGGTGCTGCCGACGTCGGCCTGGAGGCTCGTGTAGCGACCCTTGATGATGTGGCCCGGGCCTCGCTCGGTCCACTCGTCGCGGGCGAGGTTC
>DASUMF010000312.1:0-10839 GCA_036277835.1 Acidimicrobiia bacterium | reverse complement strand
CTTCTCCATACGGAGCCGGACACTAGGCGGCGTCGGTCCCCGGTCAACCCTGCGCCACGTTGGTGCGGATCGCGCCCACAACGGGACCGATCAGCACAAACGCAGGGGGTCGTGTCACACGGTCCCGGTAGCGTCGGATGCATGCCAGGTGCCGAGCCCGGTCGTCGCGCGCTCATCGAGGGGCGGAAGCTCACCAAGCGCTTCGGCGACTTCGTCGCGGTGAACGGCGTCGACTTCCGGGTCGAGCCGGGCGAGGCGTTCGGCTTCCTCGGGCCCAACGGCGCGGGCAAGACGTCGACGATGCGGATGATCGGCTGCGTGTCGCCGGTCTCGCACGGCGGGCTCGAGGTGTTCGGCCTCGATGCGACGACGCACGGGCCCGCGATCCGTGGCCGGCTCGGTTCGGTGCCCCAGGAGGACAGCCTCGACACCGAGCTGACCGTCTACGACAACCTGCTCATCTACGGGCGCTACTTCGACCTCCCGCGCGCGGAGATCAAGCGCCGGGCCGACGAGCTGCTCGAGTTCATGCACCTCACCGATCGCCGGAACGATCGTGTCGATCCGCTGTCGGGTGGGATGAAGCGTCGTCTCACGATCGCGCGCGCGCTCGTGAACCAACCCGAGATGCTGCTGCTCGACGAGCCGACCACCGGGCTCGACCCGCAGGCGCGTCACCTGCTCTGGGAGCGCTTCTACCAATTGAAGCGTCAGGGCGTCACCATGGTGCTCACCACGCACTACATGGACGAAGCCGAGCAGCTGTGCGACCGCCTGGTGATCATGGACGGCGGCAAGATCGTCGCCGAGGGCTCGCCGCGTGAGCTCATCGCGCGCCACTCGACCCGCGAGGTGGTGGAGCTGCGCTTCCCCCATGGCGAGGCGCGCGACGCTGCGGTGCCCAAGCTCAGCGACTCGGCGGCGCGCGTCGAGGCGCTGCCCGACCGCGTGCTGGTGTACGCGGATCACGGCGACGAGGTGTCGGCGATGATCGATGGGCACGGCATCGAGGTGGAGTCGATGTACCCCCGCCGCAGCACACTCGAGGACGTCTTCTTGATCCTCACCGGCCGCTCGCTGCTCGAGGACTGAGCGCACCGTGGCCGCGATCTCGCACGCGCCCGTCATGCGGGTCCTCGAGCGCGAATGGGTCGTGTGGCGACGGCTCTGGCGAGGCTCGACCTTCTCCTACGTGGTCGCCCCGTTGCTGTTCCTGGCCGCGATGGGGCTCGGGCTGGGTGACCTCGTCCAGAAGGGCTCGGGTGACGTCGCCGGCGTCAGCTACCTCGACTTCGTCACGCCCGGGCTCATGGCGGCCAGCGCGGTGATGATGGCCGCCGGTGACTCGTTGTGGCCGGTGATGGCGGGCGTCAAGTGGATGGGCACCTACCACGCCGCGGTGTCGACCCCCATCGAGTCCGCCGACGTCTACGTCGGCAAGCTCGTGTGGACCGGTGCGCGCACGGTGATGAGCGCCACGATCTTCCTGATCGTCGCCGCGGTGCTCGGCGGCGTGCCGTCGATCTGGGGGGTGCTCGCCATCCCCGCGACCGTGCTGGGCGCACTCGCCATCTCCGCGCCGATGGTCGCGTGGGCCGTCACGCAGGAGAGCGACGGGCCGTTCGCGGTGGTGATGCGGATCGTCGTGTTCCCGCTGTTCCTCTTCTCCGGCACGTTCTTCCCGGTGAGTCGCTTGCCCGACTCGATCGAGTGGATCGCGTTCCTGTCGCCGCTCTGGCACGCGGTCGAGCTCTGCCGCGGGGCCACCACCGGCGGCGAGACCGGCGCGAACACGCTCGGCGCGGTCGTCGTGCACGTCGTGGTGCTCGCGGTGTGGATCGCCGTCGGTGCCTACTACGGCGTCCGCACCTTCCGACGGGTGCTCACCCAATGACCGCGACCGACGCGCCCGGTCGTCCGGCCGCTGGTCCGACGGTGCTGGCCCGCCTCGTGCCCGGGGGGATCGGCCGAGGATCGTGGCGGGTCGTCGAGCGCAACGGCGTCGCCTACTCGCGCCAGTGGTACCTGTTCCTCACCGGGTTCCTCGAGCCGGCGCTGTACCTGCTGTCGATCGGGATCGGCGTCGGCGGGCTCGTCGGGAAGATCCCGATCGGCGGTGGCGAGTCGGTGTCGTACAAGGAGTTCGTGGCGCCGGGACTGATGGCGGCGGCGGCGATGAACGGTGCAGTGCTCGACACGACGTTCAACTTCTTCTTCAAGTTCAAGTACGCGCACACCTTCGACGCGATGCTGGCGACGCCGTTGCGGGTCGTCGACGTCGCGGTGGGGGAGACCACGTGGGCGCTGCTGCGCGGCGCGCTGTACTCCACGGTGTTCCTGCTGACGATGCTGGTGTTCGGGCTGGTGTCGTCGTGGTGGGCGATCCTCGCGATCCCCGGTGGGTTGCTGATCGGGTTCGCGTTCGCAGGCGCCGGGATCATGGGCACGACCTTCATGCGGTCATGGCTCGACTTCGACTACGTGAACCTCGCGATCATCCCGATGTTCCTGTTCTCGGCCGTGTTCTTCCCGATCACGCAGTACCCCGACGTCGTGGCGACGATCGTGCGCCTCACGCCGCTGTACCAGGGCGTGGTGCTCGAGCGGGCGCTGGTGCTCGGCGACGTGAGCTGGATCCTCCTCGTGCACGCCGCGTACCTGTTCGTGATGGGCGCCGTCTGCCTCCGCGTCGCCACCCACCGCCTCGCCACCCTCCTCCAACCCTGAGTGACTGACCCAACACCAAACTGGCGTCAATCGGGCTCGATAATCGAGCCAGAGCGACGCCAGTTGGTTCGTGTGAGACGAAATGCTGGTTCCATCGTTCGGTAGAGCGATGCAGAAGCCAATCGATGTCGAGATCGCGCGACTCGCCGAGGGTCAGCATGGCGTGTTCGCCGCTGTCCACCTTGCCCTGATCGGTGTCAAGAGCCACGATCGCAAGTACCGCGTCACGAACGGACGGTGGATCGAGCTCCACCGCGGCGTGTACCGCGTCGCGGGAGTTCCCGGCTCGTGGCGCTCGGATCTCCTAGCGGCGTGCTGGGCGGGCGGGACTCGGGCGGTCGCGTCCCATCGCTCTGCGGCCGAGCTCCATGGTCTCCCCGGCCGTTCGTCATCGCTGATCGAGATCACCTGTCACCACTGGCATCGAACACGCCACGACGGTCTCGTCGTCCACGAGAGTCGCGCCCTGAGCGACCGCGACATCACGATCATCGACGCGATCCCCGTGACCACCGTGGAACGCACGATCTTCGATCTCTGCGCCGTTCGCGGGCGCAAGACCGTCGATCTCGCCATCGACAACGCGCTTCGCCGTGACCTCACCACGTTCGACCGACTCGCCGCGGCTTCCCGCCGACTCGGGCGCCGTGGGCTCGAGGGCACGAGAACGCTCCGAAGCCTGCTGGCGGAACGCGACCCGCAATACACGCCGACCGCGAGCGAACAAGAGCAACTTCTCCTCGACGTGCTGAGGCGCTGCAACTTCCCGGAACCGGTTCGCCAGTTCGAGATCCGCGACGAGTTCGGCGTGTTCGTGGGCCGCGTCGACCTCGCCTATCCCGACCTGATGATCGTGATCGAGTACGACAGCTATCAGGAACACGTTGGCAACCAGCAGCACGTGCGGGACCGTCGTCGTCAAAGCGCGATCGGCGCCATGGGCTACACGATCATCGTCGCAACTGCCGAAGACGTTCGGTACGGGCAAGGCGCCGCTCTGGCGTCGTCACTCCGACGCTCGATCGCTCGCGCCCGGCGCCTGCGCGCCACATGATCCTCGCGAACTGGCGTCACTCTGGCTCGATAATCAGGCCAATTCGACGACAGTTGCGTGTCGGGTGTTGGTGCCTCGACGGCTTCTCTAGCGGGAGACGGGGAGGTGGGTGGGGCGGCGGGACTCGTAGGCGGTGATGTCGGCGTCGTGCTGGAGCGTGATGGCGATGTCGTCGAGGCCCTCGAGCAGCCGGTAGTGGTGGAAGTCCTCGAGGTCGAACGGCTCGTCGAGGTCGATCGCCGGCACCGCGACGCGCCGGTCGACGACGTCGATGACGATCTCCATCATCGGGTCGTCCTCGATGGCCCGCATGATCCGGTTCACCACGTCGACCGGCAGCTCCACCGGCAACAGGCCGATCTTGAGGCAGTTGTTGCGGAAGATGTCGGCGAAGCGCGGGGAGATGACGGCGCGGAAGCCGTAGTCCTCGAGCGCCCACGGCGCGTGCTCGCGTGACGATCCGATCCCGAAGTTCGGCCCCGTCACCAGGATCTGCGCCCCGTCGAACTGCTCCTGGTTGAGCACGAAGTCCGACGACTCGCGCCACTCCTCGAACAACCCCGCACCGAACCCGGTGCGTTCGATCCGCTTCAGCCAGTCGCTCGGGATGATCTGGTCGGTGTCGACGTCGGCGCGGTCGAGGGGGATCCCTCGGGCGACGATCTCGCGGACCGGTTCCATCTGTGCTCCTCGGCTCGAGTTCGGCGCGTCAGCGCAGGTCGTCGGGGGTGGCGAAGTGGCCGCTGATCGCGGTGGCGACCGCCACCTCGGGCGACACGAGATGCGTGCGCCCACCCTTGCCCTGACGACCCTCGAAGTTGCGGTTCGACGTGGACGCGCACCGCTCGCCCGCGGCGAGCTTGTCGGGGTTCATCGCGAGACACATCGAGCACCCGGCCTCGCGCCAGTCGAACCCGGCGGCGAGGAAGATCTCGTGCAGTCCCTCCGCCTCGGCCGCGGCCTTCACCGCCATCGAGCCGGGCACCACCAGGGTGCGGACACCGTCCTTCACCCGGCGACCCGATGCGACCGCCGCCGCGGCGCGCAGGTCCTCGATGCGCGAGTTCGTGCACGAACCGATGAACACGGTGTCGACGGCGATGTCGCGCATCGGGGTTCCCGCCGTGAGCCCCATGTACGCGAGCGCACGCCGCGCGCCCTCGCGCGCGTCGCCGGCCTCGAACTCGTCGGGGCTCGGCACGTTGCCGTCGATGCTGACGGACTGCGCGGGGTTGGTGCCCCACGTGATGGTCGGACGCAGGGTGGTCGCGTCGAGCACGATCTCCTGGTCGAACGCGGCGTCATCGTCGGTGACGAGCGAGCGCCAGTCGTCGAGCGCGCGCTCCCACTCGGCGCCCTTCGGCGCGAAGTCGCGACCTTCGAGGTACGCAAAAGTCGTGTCGTCGGGGCCGACGAGTCCGGCACGCGCACCCGCTTCGATCGACATGTTGCAGACGGTCATCCGCCCTTCCATCGACAGCGCACGGATCGCCTCACCGCGGTACTCGATCACCGAGCCGATCCCGCCGCCCGTGCCGAGCTGTCCGATGATCGCGAGCACGATGTCCTTCGCGGTGACCCCGGCCGGCGCGGCGCCGTCGACGGTGACCGCCAACGTCCCCGGGCGCGCCTGCGGCAGCGTCTGCGTCGCGAGCACGTGCTCGACCTCGCTGGTGCCGATCCCGAACGCCAGCGCGCCGAACGCCCCGTGGGTCGACGTGTGGCTGTCGCCGCACACGATCGTCATCCCCGGCTGCGTGAGCCCCTGCTCCGGACCGATCACGTGCACGATGCCCTGGCCGGCGGAGCCCATCGGGTAGCAGCGGATCCCGAACTCGTCGCAGTTCGCCGCCAGCACCTGCATCTGCTTGGCCGAGATCGGGTCCTTCACCGGGAGGTGGATGTCGCTGGTCGGCACGTTGTGATCCATGGTCGCGACGGTGAGGTCGGGACGACGCACGCGGCGGCCGGCCAGCCGCAGCCCGTCGAACGCCTGCGGCGACGTGACCTCGTGCACCAGGTGGAGGTCGACGTACAGCAGGTCGGGCTGACCCTCGGACCGGCGGACGACGTGTCGCTCCCACACCTTCTCGCTGAGCGTCCTGGGCTCACTGAGCGTCTGTGCCATCCCCCGATTCTGCCAGCCGGGGCTCGATCCGCTCGCACGGAATCAGCGCGCGCAGATCTAGGGTGGCCCGATGACGCAGCCCGACGACGACTCGCTCGACGTCGTCATCGAGATCCCACGGGGCAGCCGCAACAAGTACGAGTACGACCACGAGCACCACGTGATCCGCCTCGACCGGCGCCTCTTCTCGGCCACCGTCTACCCGGCCGACTACGGCTTCATCCCCGACACCCTCGCCGAGGACGGCGACCCGCTCGACGCCCTGGTGCTGCTCGAGGACCCGACCTTCCCGGGGTGCTGGGTGCGGGCTCGCCCGATCGGCGTGTTCTGGATGGAGGACGAGAAGGGCCCCGACGCGAAGATCATCTGCGTCCCCGTGCACGACCCGGTCTACGAAGGCGTCACCAAGCTCGACGAGCTGCGTCCGTACCTGCTCGACGAGATCGCGCACTTCTTCGACGTCTACAAGATGCTCGAACCGGGGAAGGAGACCGCGACGCGCGGCTACGAAGGTCGTGACGCCGCGTTCGCGGAGATCGACGCCTGCCGCGCCCGTCACGTTGGCGCCGAGGCAGCGTCGCCGCCCCCGAACTGAGCTCAGGCCGCGGTCGGCTCCACCGCGAACGCCTCCCAGAGCTGCGAGTAGTACCCACCCAGGTCGAGCAGCTCGTCGTGCGTGCCCTGCTCGACGATCATGCCGTCGTCGACCACGAGGATCCGGTCGGCTGAGCGCGCGGTCGGGAGACGGTGCGCGATCAGCAGCGTGGTGCGCCCGCTGGCGACGAGGCCCATCGCGCGCTGGACCCGCGCCTCGGTGCTCAGGTCGAGGTTGGCGGTCGCTTCGTCGAGCAGCAGGATCGCGGGGTCGACCAGCTCCGCTCGAGCGAGGCAGATGAGCTGCTTCTGGCCCGCCGACAGCGAACGTCCGCGTTCGGTGACCGGATGCAGGTACCCGCCAGGCAGCTCGGCGATGAAGTCGTGGGCACCGACCGCTCGCGCCGCGCGCTCGACGTCGACGTCGGGCGCGTCGGGACGGCCGTACGCGATGTTGTCGCGGATCGTGCCGGAGAAGAGGAACGGCTCCTGAGGGACGTAGCCCAACCGGCGGCGGTACTCGCCCAGGTCGAGGTCGGTGATCGGCACGCCGTCGATCGACACGGTGCCCGACGACGTGTCGTAGAAGCGTGCCGCCAACTTCACGAGGGTCGACTTGCCCGCGCCGGTGGTGCCGACGAGCGCGACGGTCTCACCCTGCGCGATGTCGATGCTGACCCCGTGCAGGATCTCCTGCGCGGTGTTCGGGTACGCGAAGTGCACGTCGTCGAAGCGGATGGCGCCGCGCACGTGGTCGGCGGCAACCGGGTGCTCGATCTCCGGCGTGCTGCACGGCGTCTGCATGAGCTCGTCGATCTTGTCGAGCGACGTGGTCGCCTGCTGCCACTGCTCGAACACCTGCGAGAGCTGCTGGATGGGGGTGAAGAACTGGTCGAGGAAGAGGATGAAGGTGACGACGACGGCAGCGCTGATGGCTCCCGAGTGGGCGAGCGATCCCCCGTAGCCGAGCACGATCGCGTCACCGACCACGGCGACGAACTGGATGAGCGGGAAGTAGAACGCCTGCAACCGCTGCGCGGTGAGCCGGGCGCGCAGGTAGGAGTCGCTGGTCGACTTGAACGAGTCGATGTTGCGGTCCTCGCGGGCGTACGCCTGCGTGACGCGGATGCCCGACAGGTTCTCCTGGAACTCCGCGTTCACGTTCGAGATCGCGTCGCGTGCGCGCTGATAGGCGCGCCGGGAGCGGCGGCGGAACCAGACCGTGAGCACGAGCAGCGGCGGCATCACCGTGAGCACCGCCAGCGTGAGTTGCGGGCTCAACACGAAGAGCACCACCGCGACACCGACGAGGCTGATGAGGCTCACCAGCGCGTTGATGAGCCCGCTCTGGAGCAGGTTCGAGAGCGTGTCGACGTCGGTGGTCATGCGGGTCATGATCCGACCGGCCATCTCGCGGTCGTAGAAGTCGAGCCCGAGGCGTTGGAGGTGGGCGAAGATCCGGATGCGCAACGCGAACAGCAACCGCTCCGCGGTGCGACCCGTGTAGCGCGTGTAGCCCCAGGTGAGCAGCCAGTCGGCGAGTGTGGTGGTGAGGTACAGCGCCGACGCGACGAAGACCGCGCGCTCCGAGCCGTCGAGCACGCCACGCTCGAGGCCTCCGAGCACGAACAGCGGCCCGAGCAGCATGATCCCGGCGTCGATGCCCACGAGGAGGAACCCGAAGAGCAGCGGGAGGCGGTAGGGCCGGAGGAAGGTGCGGAGGCGGAAGGTTTCGCTGCCGGCCGCTTCGGCGGCTTCGTCGATGCGGGGCTCGTCGTCGGCGGGCGGGAGGGCGGCGATGCCCGCCTCGAGCTCGGCCGTGGCGGTGAGCGAGCCTGCGACGCGACCGCCACCGACGCCGCCGGCGTTGCCTCCCCCTCCCGACGGGCCGATCATCCCGGCCGCTGCCGGCGCGACCTCCACGAAGGCGCGCACGGGCAGCGCACGGTCGTCGCGGATCCAGAGCTCGGGGGTGACCGGCGTCGGGCGCAGCGCGCCGTTGGCGAGGTCGTCAGGCTCGAGGTCGTCCGACTCGAGGATGCCGGCCTCGACCGTGTCGGTGTCGTCGATCGGGCCCTCCGCCTCGTCGCCCGGTCCGGCCAGGAGCGTGCGGAGCCGGTCGGAGGAGGTCATGAGCTCGTCGAGGGTGCCTTCCTCGACCGCGCGCCCGTGCTCGAGGATGACGATGCGATCGGCGAGGCGCAGGGTGGAGCGGCGGTGCGCGATGAGGATCGTGGTGCGGTGCTGCATGATCTCGCGCAACGTGGCGTGGATCTGCTCCTCGGTGCGGGCGTCGACCGACGACGTCGCGTCGTCGAGCAGGAGGATGCGAGGGTCGGTGATCACGGCGCGTGCGATCGCGATGCGTTGGCGCTGACCGCCGGAGAGGGTGAGCCCGCGCTCGCCGACCGCGGTGTCGTAGCCGTCGGGGAGTTGCGTGATGAACTCGTGGGCGCCGGCGACGCGCGCGGCGCGCTCGATGTCGGCGGCGGTCGCATCGGGACGGCCGTACGCGATGTTGTTGCGGACGCTGTCGGAGAACAGGAACGCGTCTTCGAACACGACGCCGACCTCGCGGCGAAGCGATTCGAGCGTGACGTCGCGCACGTCGGTGCCGTCGATGCGGATCGCGCCGCGCTGCACGTCGTAGAACCGGGGGAGCAGCATGCTCACGGTGCTCTTCCCGGACCCCGACGAGCCCACCAGGGCAACGGTCTCGCCGGGCGCGACCCGCAGCGTGAACCCCGAGAGGACGGGTTCCGAGGCGAGGTAGCCGTAGCCGACGTCGTCGACGACCACCTCGGCGTCGGTGACGACGAGGTCGCGGGCGTCGGGCTTCTCGGTGACGACCGGGTTGGAGTCGAGGATCTCGAAGATCCGATCGGCCGCCGCTCGCGTCTGCGCCGACACCGCGATGATCTGGGCGAACATCCGCACCGGTGCGAGGAGCTGCACCAAGTAGCTCGAGAACACCGTGAAGGTGCCGAGCGTGATCTCGCCGTTGATCGCGAGCCACCCGCCGAGCGCGAGCACCCCCACCTGGCCGAGCGACGGGATCGTCTGGAGCATCGACGAGTACTTCGCCTGGATGCGCACGTTGCGCACGCGCGACCGGTAGAGGTCGCGCGACGCGTCGGTGAGGGACTCGAGCTCACGGTCTTCCTGCCCGAACCCCTTGACGACGCGCACACCGGTGACCGACTCGTCGACGACGCCGGCGACGATGCCCGCATGCTGCAACGCGTCCCATTGCGCCGGGTACATCTTCGTGCGCAGCTTGAGCGACACCACGAGCAGCGCCGGCACCGCGAGCAGGGCGACGAGCGTGAGCGGAGGCGAGAGCCACAGCATCACCGCGAGCGACATGACCAGCATCACGACGTTGCCTGCGAGCAGCGGCAGGAAGCTCAGCAGCATCTGGACGAGGGTGAGGTCGGAGCTGGCGCGCGAGACGAGCTGGCCGGTCGGGAGGGCGTCGTGCCGGGCGAAGTCGAGGCGCTGGAGCCGTTCGAACAGCGCGGTGCGGATGTCGTTCTGCACGTCGAGCGCGTAGCGGCCGCCCACGAACCGTCGGATGTACGCGAAGAGGAATTGGAGCGCGCCGAGCCCCACGAGGAGCGCGATCCAGGGACCCGGCGAGACCGTGTCCTCCTTGACCCAGTGGTCGATGAGCAGCCCCGAGATCAGTGGTGTGATCGTGGAGATCGCGGTGCCCACGATCGCGACGCCGAAGGCGATCAGGGCCGACTTCTTGTGGCGTGACAGGAACGGCCACAGCTTGCGCAGCCAGCCGAGGTCGCGTCCGTGCTGCTCCGCGTCGGACGTGATCGGCTCGCTCACGCGGTTGCGGACTTCGCTGCCCGCGCGGCGGTCGCCGTGGCCGTGAGCGCGGCTGCGAGCTGTTCGAGGGCCGTCCGGACGAGGTCGGGGTCGTCGGCTGCCGCGACGATGTCGTCGAGGCGCGCCCGCATCGCCGCGTCGGCCGCGCGCATCAGCTCGCGCCCCTCGGCGGTGATCGTGAGCCGCACCGCGCGCCGGTCGGTGTCGATCGCGGTGCGCTCGAGCAGGGCACGTTCGACGAGCGTGTCGATGGTCGCCGACACGGTCGGTCGGGCGAGCGCGAGCCGTTCGGCCAGGTTGCTCGCGCGCTCCTCGCCCCGCGAGACGAACGCGAGCAGGCGGTACTGCGGCAACGTGATGTCGGTGCAGGCGCGCTCGAGCACACGGGCCATCCGAGCGAGGGCGAACACGTCGGGGTCGACGCCAGCACGCGGAACGGTCATGAGTCGATCGTACCGGATAGTTCGTGACCCTAACAGTGCGGTGCGCTGCCGAT
>DASUMF010000311.1:0-3142 GCA_036277835.1 Acidimicrobiia bacterium | reverse complement strand
GGGGATGATCGGCAGGACGCGCGTGCCGATGCCGGGATCGCGCAGCAGGTTGCGGATGAGCCGCGCGAACGCGGTGGTGGTGCTGGCCTGCACCTTCTCGCCGGTGCCCGCGAGCACGTCGGCGTAGGTGTCCTTCGGCGGCAGCACGAACGTCTTCTTGCGCACGACGCGCTCGGGCACCGGGCCGTCGAGCGCGCGCCGGCGCGCCGTCATGTACTCGTACTCGGGCGAGTCGGTACCCGGGTGCCAGTACGGCGGGTCGCCGTCCTCGAGCTCCGAATCGGGGATCGGGAGCTGCAGGCGGTCGCGGAACACCTTGAGCTCGGGGGTGCCGAGCTTCTTGATCTGGTGCGTCGCGTTGCGCGACTCGATGCCGCTGCCGAGCGTCCAGCCCTTCACCGTCTTGGCGAGGATCACGGTCGGGCTGCCCTCGTGCTCGACCGCCATCTTGTAGGCGGCGTAGAGCTTGCGGTAGTCGTGACCGCCACGCGGGAGCAGGCGGAGGTCGTCGTCGCTGAGGTGCTCGACCATGCGCTGCAGGCGCGGATCCGGACCGAAGAAGTGCTCGCGGATGTACGCGCCGCTCTCGACCGCGTACTTCTGGAACTCGCCGTCGACGGTGCTGTTCATCTTGTTGACGAGCACGCCGTCGACGTCGCGCAGCAGGAGCTCGTCCCACCCGCGACCCCAGATCACCTTGATCACGTTCCAGCCCGCGCCGCGGAACATGGCTTCGAGCTCCTGGATGATCTTGCCGTTGCCGCGCACCGGGCCGTCGAGGCGCTGCAGGTTGCAGTTCACGACGAAGATGAGGTTGTCGAGCTGCTCGCGCGCCGCGATGGAGAGACCCGACATCGATTCCGGCTCGTCCATCTCGCCGTCGCCCACGAACGCCCACACCTTGGCGGCGGAGGTGTCGGCGATCTCGCGGTGCAGGAGGTAGCGGTTCCAGCGGGCCTGGTAGACGGCGTTGAGCGGGCCGAGGCCCATCGACACCGTCGGGAACTCCCAGAACTCGGGCATGCGGCGAGGGTGCGGGTAGCTGGAGAGGCCGCCCTTGTCGACTTCACGGCGGAAGCGGTCGAGCTGGTCCTCGGTGAGCCGGCCCTCGAGGAACGCCCGGGCGTACACGCCGGGGGCGGCGTGGCCCTGGAAGTAGATCTGGTCGCCGTAGCCGCCGTCGCGCTTGCCCCGGAAGAAGTGGTTGAAACCGACGTCGTAGAGGCCGGCCGCCGACGCGAACGTGGAGAGGTGCCCGCCCAGGCCGTCGAACCGGTGGTTGGAGCGGTCGACCATCGCCATCGCGTTCCAGCGGATGTACGCGCGGATGCGGCGCTCGAGCACCTCGTCGCCGGGGAACCACTGCTCCTGCTCGGCGGGGATGGTGTTGATGTAGTCGGTGCTCACCATCGCCGGCACGCCCACGCCCTGCTCGCGGGCCCGCTCCATGAGCCGGGCGAGGAGGTAGCGGGCGCGGGAACGGCCGGCGGAGTCGATCACCGAGTCGAGCGAGTCGAGCCACTCCCCTGTCTCCTGCGGGTCGACGTCGGGGAGTTGGTGCACGAATCCGTCGATGAACACAGGCCGCCTCGAAGGGGAAGTGGGGGAAATCAGGTCGTGGTTCCAGGTTACGACCGCTCACCGACCCCGTTCGTCACATCTCCCCGATGCTTTGGCGTCGTGAACGCGTAGATATCACGCGCTGGCGACGCCAAAACGTGTTCTAGGCCGGGGTGTCGAGGGCCTTCTGGATGGTGGCGGCGATGCCGGTGGCGTCGAGGCCGAGGTTGGCGAGGATCGCGGCGGGCTTGCCGTGCGGCAGGTACGTGAGCGGCGTGCCGAGGGTGAGGACGGGCACGCCCTGGTGGCCGGGCTCGAGCCGGGCCAGCGCGCTCGAGATCAACGCGCCGACGCCCCCCTCGGCGATGCCGTCTTCTGCGGTCACCACGAGCCGGTGCGCCCGGGCATCGGCGAGCATGCGGGAGTCGAGCGGCACGGTGCGGACGTCCCACACGGTGGTCGAGATCCCGCGCGCGTCGAGCACCGCGGCCGCTTCCTCGGCGGCCTCGACCATCTTGCCGACCGCGAGCACGCACACGTCGTTGCCGCGCAGGCTCCGGCGTGCGGTGCGCCCCTGCCCGACCGCCGACGCGTCGACGTGGCGGGCCGGGGTCTTCGGCCAGCGCAGCGCCACCGGGCCGGAGGTGATCTTCATCGCCTCGTCGAGCATCACGCCGACCTCTTCGTACGACGACGGGGCGAAGATCGTGATGCCCGGCACCTTGGTGAGCAGCGCGAGGTCGTAGAGGCCGTGATGGCTCGGGCCGTCGTCGCCGGTGATGCCGGCGCGGTCGATGCAGAAGATCACCGGGAGCCCGTGTAGGACGACGTCGTACACGAGCTGGTCCCACGCCCGGCTCAGGAATGTGGAGTACAGCGCCACGATCGGTCGCAGCCCGCGCATCGCCATCCCCGCGGCGGCGGTGACGGCGTGCTGCTCGGCGATGCCGACGTCGAGGCAGCGATCGGGGTAGCGCTCGGCGAAGTCGAGCAGGCCGGTGGATCCCGGCATGCCGGCGGTGATCGCCACCACCTCGGGGTGCCGCGCGCCGAGCTCGACGAGCTTCGCCGCGAACGCGCCCGTGTACGACGACCCGCTGTGGGTGTGCGGCACGCCGGTCTCGGGGTCGAACGCGCCGACGTCGTGGAGGCGCTTCTCCTCGTCGGTCTCCGCCGGGCCGTAGCCCTCGCCCTTGCGGGTGATCGCGTGCACGACGACCGGACCGTCGGACGCGGCAGCGGCGCGGAGCGCGAGCTCGAGCGCGTCGATGTCGTGGCCGTCGACGGGGCCGACGTACGCGAGTCCGAGCGACGTGAAGAACGCGGCCGGGTCGGCCGGCTCCGGACCCGCGACGGTGAGCCGCGACACGGTGGGCGCGTAGCAGCGGCCGTTGTCGTTGAGGACGACGATCACGCGGCGCTGCCCGTACCCGATGTTGTTGAGAGCCTCGTAGGCGAGCCCACCGGTGAGCGCGCCGTCGCCGATCACCGCGACGACCGTGGCGTCGTCGTCGGTGAGGTCGCGCGCGACCGACAGCCCGAACGCGTAGCTCAGCGCGGTGGAGGCGTGGCTGTTCTCGAC
>DASUMF010000310.1:0-6109 GCA_036277835.1 Acidimicrobiia bacterium | reverse complement strand
GCGCCGGCCGTGCCGATCGCCCGACGGTGCTGGCTGTCGACCGCGACCGTGACGGGCGGTCGTTCTCGGCCCGTCACGTGAACGCGCTGCAGGAGGGCAAGGTCATCTTCAGCGGCTTGGCCTCGTTCCACGTCGAGGAGCCGGGCGTGGATCACCAGGTGCCGGACATCGACGCCGACGCCGGCGACCCCGAGGCGATGGCGGAGGGGGAGCGAACGGGGCACAACGTGCTCCTCGACGTGCGCTACCCGACTGCACCCGCCGAGCAGCCGTGGCGGTCGGGCCGGTTCTGGGTGCGCCCGCGCGGCGAGCTGCCCGACGACCCGGTCACCCGCGCCTGCGTGCTCACCTATCTCTCCGATCTCGGCTGGGCGTTCGACTCGCTCGACGCGGCGCGCGGGTTCGGCGGTCCGAGCCTCGACCACTCGGTGTGGCTCCAGCGCCGCGTCGATGTGCGCGACTGGATGTTCGTGGAGCTGCGCCCCGTCACGCTCGCCGGCTCGCGTGGGGTGTTCACGGGCACGATCCACGACCGCGCCGGCACCCTCGCCGCCTATCTCACCCAGGAGTCGTTGCTGCGCGGCCCGGCGTGAACGCCGACAACCGCTCGATGCACTCCACGATGAGGCCCTGGATGGCCGGCTCCCAGTTCGCCGGACCGCTGCCGCTCGCCTTCACCATCCGCTTGTAGAGGAGCGCCGACGCGGCCGCCTCCTTGTAGCGGATCAGGCAGTGGAACCACTCCATGTCGGCGGTGGCGCGGGTGGCTGCCGCGCCGGCCGCGGTCATGTACGTGGCGAGCAACGCGTCGGGGCTGGGAACGCCCGACGGTGCCACGTTCGGCGCCATCGGGTGCTTCGCCTCGTCGGTGAAGAACACGAACCACGCGAGGTCGAGGCGCGGGTCGGCGAGCGACCAGAGCTCCCAGTCGATGATGGCCGTGATCTCGTCGCCGCTGCACAGCATGTTGCCGAGCCGGTAGTCGCCGTGGCCGACGGCCGGCGCGAGCGCGGTGGGCATCGTCGCGAACAGCGCCGCCTCGGCCTCCTCGTGGCGCGCCCGCAGCGCGTCGTCGACGGTGCCGAACGCGCGCGTCCAGCGGCGGATCTCGTCGTCGAGGGTGGTGACCGGCTCGCTGCCCAGCCCCACGGCAGCCGGGTCGACGCGGTGCAGCGCCGCGAGCATCGCGGCCGCGGCATGAGCGCGCGCGGGCACGAGCGGGAGCAGCTCGGCGGGTGGTGGCGCGATCAGGACGGGCTCGACGCAGTCGCCGGCGAGCAGGTTCATGGCGTGGAAGGGCGGGATGGCCGGCGGTGCGCCGTCGTCCTCGAAGAGCACGGTTGGGACGCGGACGCCGTCGGCTGCCGCGAGCGCGCGCATGAGTCGCGCCTGCCGGGCGACGTCGCGGTTGCGCACCGGCTCGAGGCCTGGCGGCGCCACTTTGAGGACCACGGTGTTCTCGGTCGTGTCGCGGTCGGGCGCGTCGCGCTCGGGCTGCTCGTGCTCGGGAGGTACGCCGTCGACGTGCGCGGTGAACGTGAGGCTCGACGCGCCGCCGCTCAACGGCGCGATCTCGCCCACGGTGCAGCCCGGCACCCATCCCTGCGCAGCACGCGTCGCCCGGGCACGGAGGTCATCGAGGTCCAGCTCCGTCACAGTCATGTGGCGGACGCTACCGGCCCAGCCGTAGCCTGCCGCAGGTGCACACGGCAAGCGACGCGCGGCGCCCCGCCACGGTGCTGCACACCTCCGACTGCCACCTCGGATCCGGCACGCACGGCCGCGAGGAGCGGGCCTTCGCGCAGGCGATCGAGCTCGCTCGGCGGGAGCACGTCGATGCCGTGCTCGTCGCCGGTGACCTCTTCGACAGCGCGCGCATGTCGGACGAGACGCTCGGGTGGACCGCCGCACAGCTCGACACCCTCACGTGCCCGGTCGTGATCATGCCGGGCAACCACGACGTGCTCGACGAGCGATCGGTGCATCACCGCTTCGACATCGCGGCGCGCTGCGAGCACGTGCAGTTCATCGACGACCACGACGGCCGTCTCGTCGAGGTGCCCGGTACCGACCTCGTCATGTGGGGACGCGCCATGATCGAGCACGAGCCCGGCTACCGGCCCTTCGAGGGTTTGCCCGCCCCGCCACCCGACCGGTGGAGCATCGCGGTGGGGCACGGCCTGCTCCTCGCCGACGGGCCGGCGTTCCGCTCGTCGCCGATCTTCGACGCCGATCTCGCCGGCGTGGTGTGGGACTACGTGGCCCTCGGCCACGTGCACACGTACCAGGAGGTGCGCGACGAGCCGACGCCGGTGCGCTACTGCGGCGCGACCGCGTCGTCGCGCGGTGGCGAGCCGGGGGTCGTGCTCGTCGACTTCGTCCCGGGGCACGGTGCACGACCGCGCTGGACCGGGCTCGACACGCCGATCGCCGTCCACGGACCCGGGGGGACCCACTGATGCAACTGCACGGGATCATGCTCGCGCTGCTCGACATCCCGCCCGAGCTCACCGAGGAGTACAACCGCTGGTACGACCTCGACCACCTCGCGGAGCACATCTCGAAGGCCGACATCGCGACGGCGCGCCGCTACGTGGCCCCGCGCGATCTCCAGGGTCTCGGCACCCTGAGCGGCGACGTGATCACGCAACACGCGCCGTACCTCACCGTGTACTTCGCCGCCATCCCCGACTTCGACGGCGAAGCCGCGATGAACGGGTGGACCACGAAGGACCGCGGCATCGTCAAGCAGGGCCGCTACTTCCGCGGGGGCCGAGCGATCGCGGGCGGACGTTGGCGCCTCGCATCGGCGCGCGCACGCGCGTCGGTGCACGTGAGCGAGGAGGCGGTGCCGTACCTCGCGCACCGTGGTGTGATCGTCGCGATCGGCCGCGCCCCGTCGCCGGAGCAGCGCGCCGACGCGCTGCGCTGGTGGGACGAGGTCCACCTGCCCGACCTCCTCGTGGTCGACGGCGTGCTCGCCGCGCTCCGATTCGAGCCCACCGACGCGAACAGCGACCTCATCCTCCACCTGCTGTTGCTGGAAGCAGACCCGAAGGTCGCGATGCCCCGCATCGACGCCGCGCTCCGCTACGCGTCGGCGATCGGTCGCTTCCCGCCGCACGGCGGCGCGTACGAGGCACTCACCTTTTTGCCCTACCGCAGCATCGTGCCGCTCGAGTACGACTTCGAGTTCTGAGCCGCCCTCGGCGCCGAGGGGAGGGGCTCGGAAATAATCGTTAGCTGTTTGCCCTCGGCGGGCGCTGGGCCTAGCGTTGAGGCACGTCCGCACGCTTCGATCCGGGGGGATCTCATGGCCGAAGAGCTCGTCTACATGCGGGAGCGCCGTCTCCCGTACCCGACCTTCGACGCCGACAACCACATGTACGAGAACCGGGACGCGCTCACGCAGTTCATCCCGAAGTCCTACGACGGCATCATCAAGTACGTCGAGATCGACGGGCGCACGAAGCTCGCGCTGCGCGACCAGATCAGCGACTACATCCCGAACCCGACCTTCAACCGTGTCGCGGTGCCGGGTGGCTACGGCCGCGACCACGTCACGGCGAAGCAGGGTGACGCGGGCTTCGGGCCGACCGGGCAGAAGCCGAAGGTCATGCCCGGCATCGACGCGTTCTTCGATCCGGAGCCGCGGCTCGCACTGATGAAGGACATGGGGATCGACCGGGCGCTCATGTGGCCGACGCTCGCCAGCGTGCTCGAAGAGCGTCTCGCCGACGATCCCGACGCCGCGTGCGTGATCATCCACGCGCTCAACGAGTGGATGCACGAGCACTGGACGTTCAACTACGCGGACGCGATCTTCCCCACGCCGATCATCAGCCTCAGCAAGCTCGACGCGGCGATCGACGAGCTGCAGTGGATCGCGGATCGCGGCGCGCGCGTGTTCCTGCTCCGCGTGGCACCGGTCCCGACGCTGCGCGGTCGCAAGTCGTTCGCGTTGGCGGAGTTCGATCCGTTCTGGGAGCTGGTCGCCGAGCGCGACCTCGTGGTCGGCATGCACTCCGGTGACGCCGGCTACCAGCGGTACGTGAACGAATGGGAGGGCACCGGCGCGAAGGAGTTCCGGGCGTTCGTGAGCAACGCGTCGCCGGCGTTCCAGGCCTTGATGTCGGAGAAGTCGCCCCTCATCGACGCGATGGCGTCGATCATCGGCCACGAGCTCGCCACCCGGTTCCCGACGCTGAAGTTCGCACCGGTGGAGTACCCGAGCAGCTGGATCCGACCGTTCGTGCACAAGCTCCAGGCCACCTACGAGCGCTCGCCCGCACTGTTCGACGAGGATCCGGTCGAGGTGTTCAAGCGCAACATCTACGTGCACGCGTTCCACGACCCCGACCCGGCCGGGCTCGTCGACCTGTTGCCCGCCGACCACGTGATGTGGGGCTCGGACTTCCCGCACCCCGAAGGCATGGCCGACCCGTTGGCCTACTCGGAAGCGGTGGAGGACCTCGACGCCGAGACGCAGGCGCTGATCATGGGTGGCTCGCTGGCCAGGATCATGAAGGTCGACGCATAGCCGGACGCGCGCGGACGAGCAGGTCGGCTGGGGGGACTCCGATGGCGCCGCCGGTGAAGATCGGCCTGAACATCGTCTGGGTCGAGACGCCACTCCTCGCGGAGTACGCGCAGCTCGCCGAGTCGTTGGGGTACGAGTCGTTGTGGTCGGGCGAGCACATCTGCCTCTCGACTGCGTCCGACTGGTGGAAGAAGTTCCCTGGCGCCGAGATGATGGGCGACGCGTTCACCGAGGACATGGTGCCGTTCGGCCCCGACTCCGACTTCCCGGATCCGATGATCGTGCTCGCGCACCTCGCATCGGTCACGACGACCGTGCGCCTCGGCATCGGCATCTACATGCTGGCGCTGCGCGACCCTGTGCTCATCGGCAAGACGCTGGCGACCCTCGACGTGATCTCGGGCGGGCGCATCGACATGGCGGTCGGCCTCGGGTGGACGCCCGACGAGTACGCGTGGACCGGCAACGAGTGGGAGCGGCGTGGTGCGCGGATGAACGAGGTGATCCGCGCGTTGCGCGTGCTGTTCGAGGACGAGCATCCGGAGTTCCACGGCGAGTTCTTCGACTTCGGTCCGATGGGGTTCCAGCCCAAGCCGATCCAGCGGCCGATGCCGATCCACATCGGCGGGGGTGCCGGCCCGGCGGTGCGTCGCGCGGGTCGTCTCGGCGACGGGTGGTACGGGATGCCCGACGACCGCCCGGCGATCCTCGAGGAGCTCGAGAAGGCCGGCCGCGCCGGCACGCCGTTCGAGTTCTCCACCATCACGCTCCAGGGGCCGATGCCGATCGAGGAGCTCCAGGCCCTGGCCGACGTCGGTGTCGACCGGGTCGTGGTCACGCCGTGGCCCGACACCAAGGTCGGCACCGTCGGCCGCGAGGGGCTCGCCGCGGTCGAGCAGTACGCGAAGGAGATCGGTCTGCGGCCCTGAGCGTGCAGCTCAGTTGCGAAGCGTCTCGCTCCAGGGCACGCCCTTGTCGACCGACGGCTCGCGCGGCAGGCCGAGCACGCGGTCGCCGATGATGTTGCGCTGGATCTCGTCGGTGCCGCCCGCGATGGACATGCCGGGGCTGCCCACGAACGAGTGCTGCAGTGCGAACTCGCCGCCCATCGTGCCCTCGGCGCTCATGAAGCCCGACGTGCCGTCGTAGTTGTCGATCAGCATGCCGTCGGGGCCGATGAGACACGTGACCCACTCGGCGAGCTTGCGACCGGTCACCGACATCGCCAACTTGCCCAGCGACCCTTCGGGGCCGGAGCCGCCGATCGCGCGCAGCGTGGCCGCCCGCGCCTGCAAGAGCCGCATCGCCTCGGCGGCCACCCAGTGCTGCATGAGCTGGTCCTTGAGCACGAGCGCTTCATCCGACGTCGTGTCCTGGCGCGCCTTCCACGCCGCCACCGCCGTCGCGATCGCGCCGTCGCCGCGGTTGGGCAGGCGCGGCATGTTGTAGCGCTCCTGCGCGAGCGTCGAGTTCGCGACCCGCCATCCCGCACCCACGTCGCCGAGTCGCTCGGAGTCGGGGATGCGCACGTCGCTGATGAACACCTCGTTGAAGTGCGCACCGCCGTTG
>DASUMF010000309.1:0-2330 GCA_036277835.1 Acidimicrobiia bacterium | reverse complement strand
CGGCCTGCACCGCCGCGAACCACTCGTCGCTGAGGAAGGCCGCCATCGAGCGGATGCTATGAGACGCAGCGGAACCGTGCTCCCTCGTTGCGCGGTCCGGTGTGCGTACGCTCACGCCATGATCCGCGCCTGGCGCTACGCGACCGACGCCGACCACCGCACCGACGTCGAGCCGTCCGACCTCGGCGACGCGGTTGATCGCGAGCACGCGGTGCTGTGGGTCGACGGCGAGTCGGTCAGCGAGGAGGAACGCGATCTCCTCCACGCCCAGCTCCGGATCCCCGCCAGCGTGGTCGAGGCGTTCACCAACCCGTACGAGCGCACCAAGCTGCTGCGCTACGGCGAGTGCTTCCACGTGGCCGTCCACGACTGCGAGATGCGCGGCAACGACGTGGAGAGCCGCGAGATCGACGTGGTCATCGGCCCCGGCTGGCTCCTGACGGTGCGCCACCCCGTCGAAGGCGGGCGCCCGGTCGACCTCGACGTGGTCGCGCACCGCTTCGACGTCCAACGGGCCGAGCACGGCACCGTCGACGAGGGGCTCCTGCTCTGGGCGCTGTTCGACACCGTGATCGACCGCTACTTCGACGTGACCGACTCCATCGACGACTGCCTCGACCACGTCGAGGAGATCGTGTTCGGCGACGACACCCCGACGGGGATCCCGCGCGAGGCGTTCTCGCTGCGCCGGGCACTGCAGGAGTTCCGTCGCGCCGCCGCACCGATGCGTGAGGTGCTCAACGCGATCGATCGGCGCGAGGTGCCCTACGTGGAGGACGCGGCGGTCGTGCACTTCCGCGACCTCTACGACCGCATGCTGCGCGTCGTCGACCTCATCGAGTCGCAGCGCGACCTGCTGACCGGCCTGCTCGAAGCGGAGCTGGCGATCATCTCCAACCGGACCAACGACGTGATGAAGCGCATGACGTCGTGGGGCGCGATCCTGCTCGGTTCCACGCTCATCGCCGGGATCTACGGGATGAACTTCCGCCACATGCCCGAGCTCGGCTGGGAGCTCGGCTACCCCTTCGCGCTCGGCTCGATGCTCCTGCTCACGATCGTGCTCTACACCTGGTTCAAGAAGAAGGACTGGCTGTAGCAGCTTCCTTCGTGAAGTGGCGGCGCGAGCCCACGACGCGGCTGAAGCGCCAGCCCACCTCGAGCAGCGCGACGGCGACGCCGGCGACGATCGCGGCTTCGATCGCGATGTCGGTCGGCGGGAGCTCCAGCGCGTAGAAGTTCCGGAACGCGGGAACCACCAAGATGATCCCGATGCCTGCCGCCATCGACGCCACGAGCAGGGTCTTCCACCAGTTGAACGGCCGGGCTTGCAGCACGAGCACCCACAGGCCGACGACGCAGAGCACCAGCGTGGCCGTGGTGCGCGACTCGCGCACCGAGAGGTCGTTGCCGTAGCGCGCCAACCAGTAGGCCACGAGCGCGGCGGCCGCGGCCACGGTGCCCGCCGGGATGGTGAAGCGCAGCACGCGCAGGATGAAGCCGGGGATGTACCGCCGGTTGTTGGGCGCGAGCGCGAGGAAGAACCCGGGGACGCCGATCGTGAAGATGCTCACGACCGTGAGGTGCCGCGGCAGGAACGGGTAGCGCCAGCCCGAGATCACGATCGCGATCGCGATGATCACCGCGTAGGCGGTCTTGGTGACGAACAGGTTCGCCGACCGCTCGATGTTGGCGATCACCCGCCGACCCTCGGCCACCACTCCGGGCAGCGTGGCGAACTTGCCGTCGAGCAACACCAGCTGCGCCACCGCGCGGGTCGCGGCCGCGCCCGAGCCCATCGCCACCCCGATGTCGGCGTCCTTGAGCGCGAGCGCGTCGTTCACGCCGTCGCCGGTCATCGCCACCACGTGACCCTTCGACTGCAGCGCGCCGACCATCGCGCGCTTCTGCTGCGGCGACACCCGCCCGAACACCGCGTGGCGCTCCAGCACCTCGGCCAGCTCGGCCTGGTCGTCGGGGAGCTGGCGGGCGTCGAAGCCCTCGCCCGCATCGGGCAAGCCGACCTTGGCCGCCACCGCCGCGACGGTGCGGGGGTTGTCGCCCGAGATCACCTTCAGGGCGACGCCCTGCTCGTGGAAGTACTGCAACGTGTCGGCCGCGTCGGGGCGGATCTTCTCCGCGAACATCACCAGGGCGAGGGGGACCAGCCCGGCGGGACGCGTCTCGCCGTCGAGGGGCGAATCGGTGTGGGCGAGCACGAGCACCCGTCGACCACCCGCGGCGAGCTCGTCGGCTTGCACCCGAGCGGGTGACGTCGCGTCGTCGAGCACCATCTCGGGCGCACCCATCACCCACGATCCGTGGCCGTC
>DASUMF010000308.1:0-4003 GCA_036277835.1 Acidimicrobiia bacterium | reverse complement strand
GCCTGCGCGACGAGGTCGAAGTAGCCCGCCCCCACCTCGCGCTGGTGACGCGTCGCGGTGTAGCCGTCCTTCTGCAGTGCGAACTCGCGCTGCTGGAGGTCGACGTAGGCCGACATGTCACGTTCCGCGTATCCCTGGGCGAGCTCGAACATCCCGGCGTTCAAGGAGTGGAAGCCTGCCAGCGTGACGAACTGGAAGCGGTATCCCATCGCCGCGAGCTCGCGCTGGAAGCAGGCGATGGTGTCGTCGTCGAGATGCTCCTTCCAGTTGAACGACGGCGAGCAGTTGTACGCGAGGAGTTGGTCGGGGTGCTCCTCGAGGAGCGCTTCGGCGAAGCGTCGCGCTTCTTCGAGGTTCGGCGTGGAGGTCTCGCACCACACGAGGTCCGCGTACGGAGCGAACGCGCGGCCGCGCGCGATCGCGGCGTCGATGCCGTTGCGGGTGACGAAGAACCCTTCGGGGGTGCGGTCGCCCGTGAGGAAGGGCTGGTCGCGCTCGTCGACATCCGACGTGATCAGCGTCGCGGCGAGTGAGTCGGTGCGTGCGATCACGAGCGCGGGCACGTCGAGGACGTCGGCGGCCAGCCGCGCGGCAGTGAGGGTGCGGACGTGCTGTGCGGTCGGAACGAGCACCTTCCCGCCCATGTGCCCGCACTTCTTCTCGGACGCGAGCTGATCCTCCCAGTGCACGCCGGCCGCGCCGGCTTCGATCATGGCCAGCATCAGCTCGTAGGCGTTGAGCGGACCGCCGAACCCCGCTTCGGCGTCCGCGACGATCGGCAGGGCGTAGTCGACGAGGTGCCCGTCGTCGGTGCCGAGGCCGTCGTCGTCGCGTGAGCGCACGAGCTCCGACCACTGGATCTGGTCGGCGCGGCGCAGCGCGTTGTTGAGGCGCGCCACGAGCTGCGGCACCGAGTTGACGGGGTAGAGGCTCTGATCGGGGTAGACGTTCCCCGAGCTGTTGGCGTCGGCGGCGACCTGCCAACCCGACAGGTAGATCGCGCGCAGTCCGGCCTTGGCCATCTGGACCGCCTGACCACCCGAGATCGCGCCGAGCGCGCGCACCGGCTCGGGGGAGTTGACGAGATCCCAGAGCTTCTCGGCTCCGGCGCGCGCCAGGGAGTGGTCGGTCCGGATCGACCCGCGGAGCGACACGACGTCGGCAGTCGAGTAGTCGCGACGCACATCCTTCCAACGCGGGTCGTGGGCCCACGCGTCCTCGAGCGCCGCGACATCGGAGCTGGCTCGTGCGCTCACCATGGTGCGCAGCGCCGTCGTGGTCATCGTCATCTCATCGTCTCCCCGTTGGACCGAGCACGGCGACGTGTCGTGCTGTCGGCGCAGTGTTTCCCCAGGTCGGCGTCTCCGGGGTGGGCACGCGGGGGTAAGAACGAGAGAAATTTTCCTGAGCGCGATATCTTCTTGGAATTGTGACGGAGAACCAGCCCGATCTTCTCGTCTTCGGGCGGAAGTTGCGTTCACTCCGGAAGGCGAAGGGCTTGACCCTCCAGGAGCTCGGCGCCCGCGTCGGGCGCCCTGCGCCCTACCTCTCGCAGCTCGAGACGGGCAAGCGCGAACCCCGCCTGCTGCTCACCGATGCGCTCGCCCAAGCGCTCGGGGTCACGACCGCCGAGCTCCTCGACGGCACCGTCGACGACCGGCGTGCACAGCTCGAGATCGCGGTCGAGCGCGCCCAGGCCGAACCGCTGTACCGGACGCTCGGGCTCGCCCACCTCCAACCCACTGCACGGGTCCCCGATGTCGCGCTGGAGCACGTGGTGTCGCTGTACCGACAGCTCGCCGACCGCGTGGAGCGCGCCGCCGTCTCTCAGGAAGGCGCGCGGCGGTCGAATGCCGAGCTGCGAGTCGACATGCGCTCGCGCGACAACCACTTCACCGAGATCGAAGCTGCTGCTGCAGCGTCGCTCTCGACGGTGGGATGGCAAGGTGCGGGTGCAGTCGCGGAGCGGACGATCATCGACCTCGCCGCGTCGTTCGGGTTCCGCATCCGTCGCGTGCCCGACCTCCCGGCGCAGACGCGCGCCGTCACCGACCTCCGCCACGGGATCATCTTCATCCCGCAGCGCAACGCTGCGCCGACGCGCACGGCGCGATCGGTGATCGTGCAGACCCTCGGTCGGTTCGCGCTGGGGCACGCGGAACCGGTCGACTTCTCCGACTACCTCCGACAGCAGGTGGAGGCGAACTACTTCGCGGGTGCGGTGCTCGTTCCCGCGAGCGCCGCCGTCCCGTTCCTCGCGGGCGCGAAGGCTCGTCACGACCTGTCGGTCGAGGATCTCAAGGAGGTGTTCTACGTCTCGTACGAGATGGCCGCGCACCGATTCACCAATCTGGCGACCGAGCACCTCGGCCTCGCGGTGCACTTCCTCCGTGCCGACGAGGACGGCGTCATCTCCAAGGCGTACGAGAACGACGGCCTCCCGTTCCCGACCGACTCTTTCGGCGCGATCGAAGGGCAGCGAGCGTGTCGCCACTGGGGCACGCGTGCGGCCTTCGAGGCTGCGGACGCGTTCGACATCCACTACCAGTACACGGAGACCCCGGCCGGCACCTACTGGTCGGCCACCCACATCGAAGCCGACGAACCGCCCCACCACGCCATCACCGTCGGCGTCCGTGCGCGCGACGCACGGTTCTTCCGCGGCGACGACACGACGCAGCGCCACACCTCGCGCTGTCCCGATCCGCAGTGCTGCCGGCAGCCGTCGACCGACCGGTCTGCACGCTGGGCGGGGATGGTCTACCCGGCGCCACGCCAGCACACGCCGGTGCTGACCGCGTATCCGGTCGAAGCGTTCCCCGGTGTCGACATGACGTCGGTGCTCGAATTCCTCGAGCGCCAAGCGACGCCCTGACGGCGCGACGGCGCGCTACTGGTGCGCGGGTGTCGCGGTGTCGCTCGACGCGGGCTCGGTCGGCTCGGTCGCTTCGGTTGCCTCGGGCGATTCGCCTTCGGCGTGGAAGCGCGTCCCGAGGTACGACTCCACCACCGCCGGGTTGGCGCGGATCTCGGCCGGCGTTCCCGAGCCGAGCAGCGCGCCGAAGTCGAGGGCGTAGACGCGGTCGCAGCTGCGCAGCACCATGTCGACGTTGTGCTCGACGAGCAGCACGCCCATGCCCCAGTCGTTGGCGAGGCGCCGCACGAGCTCGCCGAGACGACGGGCCTGGTCTTCGTCGAGACCGGCAGCGGGTTCGTCGAGCAGCAGGATCGATGGCGAACCGGCGACCGCTCGCGCGATGGCGAGCCGGCGCCGCTTGCCGTAGTTGAGCTCGTCGACCCTCGTGTTGAGGTCGTCGCCGAGGTCGAACTCGAGCACCACCGTGCGCGCGGCGTCGGTGAGGGTCGGGTGCCCGGGCTTGACGAGGTCGGTCACGTACGCGAGCTGGTCGCGCGAATCACACGCGGCGAGCACGTTCTCGAGCACCGTGAGGTCGTCGAACAGCTCGAGTGACTGGAACGACCGGCCGATCCCGGCGCGGGCCCGCTTCTCGCGGCCCCAGTGGTCGACGCGGATGTCGTCGAGCATGATGTGGCCTTCGGCGAGGCTGACGTTGCCGGTGATGGCGTCGATCGTGGTGCTCTTGCCGGCACCGTTGGGACCGATCAGGCCGACGACCTCGCCCGGCGCGACGTCGAGCGTGAGGTGGTCGACGGCGACGACGCCCCCGAAGCGCACGGTGAGGTCCTCGACGTGCAGCGAGTGCGGGACGACGCGCCCGATCGCGGTGTCGCCGGCTTCGACGGCGAGCGGGTCGAACGGCGCGCGCTTCCACGGCCACGCCGCCCGGACTCGCGTGAGCATCTTGGCGTTCTGCTTCAACATCAAGAACGCGATGCCGTCCGGCGCGCGCGTCAACAGGAACAGCAAGCCGGCGCCACCGAGGAGCGTGAGGTAGACGGCGACGTCGGAGCCGATGAACGAGAAGACCTGGGTGCCGAGCGTGCCGGGCAGGTTGCTGGCTCCCACCTGTGGTCCGATGAC
>DASUMF010000307.1:0-2786 GCA_036277835.1 Acidimicrobiia bacterium | reverse complement strand
CCACTCCACCGCGTGGTCCCAGGTCTGCTGGGCCGCGCTCAGCAGCCGGGGCGGGACGAGCTCCTCGTCGATCTCGGCCGCGGCGGCGCGGTGCATGCGCAGCACGTTCAGCATCGGCTCCGCGTTGTCGGCGAAGCCCGCGAACGGGCCCATGCGCCCTGCGGTGCGCGCGCTGGTGGCGTACGCGTGGCCGGTCATGAGTGCGGTGATCGCCGCCGCCCAGGCGCGGCCGCCGTCGGAGTCGTAGGGAAGGCTCTGCGCCATCAGCAGCGCGCCGAGGTTGGCGTAGCCGAGTCCGAGCTGGCGGAACTTGCGGCTGTTCTCCGCGATGGGCTCCGTCGGGTAGTCCGCGTTGCCGACCAGGATCTCCTGCGCGGTGAACATCACCTCGACGGTGTGCTCGAACGCCTCGGTGTCGAAGTTGCCGTCGTCGTCGAGGTAGTGCAGCAGGTTGATGCTCGCGAGGTTGCACGCCGAGTTGTCGATGTGCATGTACTCGCTGCACGGGTTGGAGCCGTTGATGCGCCCGGTGTTGGGCGCGGTGTGCCAGCGGTTGATCGTCGTGTCGAACTGCATGCCCGGATCCGCGCACTGCCACGACGACTCGGAGATCTGGCGCATGAGGTCGCGCGCCCGCACGCGGCGCAGCGGCTCACCGGTGGTGACGCCGATGAGGTCCCAGTCCTTGTCGTCGAGCACCGCCTGCATGAACGCGTCGGTGACGCGCACCGAGTTGTTGGCGTTCTGGTACTGGATCGAGTGGGAGTCCTTGCCGTCGAGGTCCATGTCGAAGCCGGCCTCGGCGAGCGCACGCGCCTTGCGCTCCTCCACCGCCTTGCACCAGATGAACTCCTCGATGTCGGGGTGGTCGACGTTGAGGATGACCATCTTGGCGGCGCGGCGGGTCTTGCCGCCGCTCTTGATCGTGCCGGCCGACGCGTCGGCGCCGCGCATGAAGCTCACCGGGCCGCTCGCGGTGCCGCCGCCCTTGAGGTGCTCCTCGGACGAGCGGATGTTGGAGAGGTTGATGCCCGAGCCCGACCCTCCCTTGAAGATCGTGCCCTCCTCGCGGTACCAGTTGAGGATGCCGTCCATCGTGTCTTCCACCGCGAGGATGAAGCACGCGCTCGCCTGCTGCGGCACGTCCTTCACGCCGATGTTGAACCACACCGGCGAGTTGAACGCGGCGCGCTGGGTGAGGAGCAGGAACTTGAGCTCGTTGCGGAACGCCGCGCCCTCGAGGTCGTCGACGAAGTAGCCGTCGCGCACGCCCCACGCGGTGATCGTGTCGGCGATGCGGTCGATCACCTGGCGCAGCGACGTCTCGCGCTCGGCGGTGCCGAGGGTGCCACGGAAGTACTTCTGGGCGACGATGTTGGTGGCGTTCTGCGACCACGTGGCCGGAAACTCCACATCGGGCTGGAGGAAGGCGTCGGTGCCGTCCTTGTAGTTCTGGATCCTCGCCTCGCGCCGTTCCCACTCGACCGTGTCGTAGGGATGCTCGTCGGTGTTGGTGAAGTACCGACGGATCCCGATCCCGATCTGCTCCGGCGCGATTGCCATCCCGGCGAGCTCCTTCTTCTCCGACCCCTCGGGCCGATCTCCTCGATCCGCTTCGGATCGATGCGTTTGGACCCTCTCCAGGGCCGACCGCTTCGGACAGACAGCTAGACCACAAGATGTTGTGGTTGCCGCAGCCTTGCCCCCCACATCAGGTGCGGAGGCTCACTGTAGAACTACACCGATGTCATTGCAAGGGTTTGCGCAACGACCGCCGGGAATTCCTCAGCTGCGGCCGCCAGACGTGCCGTTGCCGGGCTGCGACGTGCCCTTGCGGGGCTTCGGGTCGGTCTGCTTGCGCAGCTCGACCAGCTCGCGCTGGAAGTCGCCGACGTCGTCGAAGCCCTTGTAGACCGACGCGAATCGCATGTACGAGACCGGGTCGAGCGTGCGCAGCTGCTCGAGCACCGCGAGGCCGATGGCGTCACTCGGCACCTCCGGCCCGAGGGCACGCACCTGCTCCTCGATGACCGCCGCCAACGCGTCGACCGCAGCCGGAGCGATCCCGCTGCCCGCCACCGCACGGTCGATGCCCGAGCGGACCTTCTCCGGGTCGAACGGCTCCACCACGCCCGAGCGCTTCACCACGACCACCGGGACCTCGTCGACCCGCTCGTAGGTGGTGAACCGGCGCCCGCACGCCAGGCACTCGCGACGACGTCGGACCGCCGCACCCTCGTCGGCCGGACGGGAGTCGACGACCTTGTCGTCGTCGGTCGCGCAGTAGGGACAGCGCACCCGGCCACGGTACCGCAGCCGCGGCGGCCCGGACCCTTGCCCAGGCCGCCGCGGGCGAGCTCGTGAGAAGGACGGCTAGCCGTCCCACCGGATGGTCTCCCCCACCAGGAGCGGCGCGCCGCGGCGCGCCTCGCGCAGCGCGTCGACGACGGGCCGTGGGTCGTCGCCCGGCGCCAGGCGCTGCGCGACGGACCAGAGCGAGTCGCCGGGAACCACGCGGGTGGCCCTCACCGGGGCCGACGAGGTCGGGGCGCGCCCGGGAGCCTCGGACGAGGACCCCCCGAGCGCCGCGCCCGCCTGCGCCGTCAGGAGCACGGCCGCGACCGCCAGGACCGCCACGGAGAGGCGGCGGCGGACGTAGGCGGCGCGGCTCACCCTCCGGCGCGGACGTGCCCGGTCGGCGGCAACGGCCGGGCGCACGAGCCGGAGGTGGGTCGTGGGGCCCGTCCTCGGCTCGACATCTGCCATGTCGTTCGACGGGTCGAACG
>DASUMF010000306.1:0-10172 GCA_036277835.1 Acidimicrobiia bacterium | reverse complement strand
CCCCCGATCCGCCTCCGGCTCGGCGCGCTCCTCGTCGCGATGCTCGTCGCGTTCGGCGCCATCGGCGTGCGGCTCTTCAACCTCCAGGCGCGCGACCAGCGGGAGCTCCACTCGCTCGCGCTGAGCCAACGGGTCCAGACGATCACCCTGCCCGCCGAGCGCGGCAGCATCTTCGATCGCAACGGCGCCGACCTCGCCGCGTCGGTGCCGCAGACCACCATCTCCGCCGACCCGCGCGTCATCGACGACCCGATCGCGTACGCCGCGAAGCTCGCGCCCATCGTGGGTGCCGACCAGGCGGCGCTCGAAGCCCTGCTCTCGAAGCCGAAGAGCCAGTTCGCGTACGTGGCCCGCAAGGTCGACGACGACACGGTCAAGCAGGTGAAGGCCCTCGACCTCCCCGGCCTCGCCTACACGCCGGAGTCGAAGCGCTTCTACCCGTCGGGCACCCTGGCCGGGCCCGTCCTCGGACTCGTCGGCACCGACAACACCGGCCTCGGCGGCCTCGAGTACCAGTACGAGCACCTGCTCGAGGGCACGCCCGGTGAGGCGCGCCTCGAACGCGACCCGCAGGGCAACGAGATCCCGGGCAGCAGCCGCCTGGTGACCGCGTCGCAGCGGGGCTCCGACCTCGTGCTCACCCTCGACCAGGCCATCCAGTGGAACACCGAGCAGGTGCTCACCCAGCAGGTGACGGACACCAACGCCAAGGGCGGCACCGCCATCGTGATGGACGTGCAGACCGGCGACATCCTCGCGATGGTCACCGTCGACGGCGCCGACGACCAGCACCCCGAGGCCACCCGCGCCTCGAACGCCGACAACAACGCGCCGGTCACCAACGTGTTCGAGCCCGGGTCGACCAACAAGGTCATCACGATGGCGGGCGCGATCCAAGAGGGGATCGTCACCCCCGACACGAGCTTCGACGACATCTACATGGAGAAGCAGGTCGGCGACACCGTGTACAAGGACGAGGACGCGCACGGCTCGGTGATGTCGGTGGCCGAGATCCTCCAGCACTCGTCGAACGTCGGCACGATCAAGATCGCCGGACTGCTCGGCAAGGAGCGTCTCGACCAGTACCTGCGCGCGTTCGGCTTCGGCCGGACCACCGCGCTCGACTTCCCCGGCGAGGGCGAAGGCATCCTGCTGCCGCTGCAGGACTTCAACGACACGAGCATGGGCTCCATCCCGATCGGCAACGGCATCTCCGTCACCGCGCTGCAGATGCTCGACGTGTACGCGACGATCGCCAACGGAGGCATGGCCCGGGCGCCCCGCCTCGTGGGAGCCACCGTCGACGCCGACGGCACGCGCCACGACGAGCCGCTCGCCGCGCCGCACCAGGTGGTGTCGGCCAGCACCGCGTCGCAGGTGAACGGGATGCTCCAAGGTGTCGTCGAGGGTGGCACCGGCGTGAAGGCGAAGGTCCCCGGCTACGCGACCGCGGGCAAGACGGGGACCGCCCGCAAGCCTCCGTACGACACGCCGCCGTACCGCTACGTGGCGTCGTTCGCCGGGTTCGCGCCCGCCAATTCGCCCCGCCTCGCGGCGATCGTGGTGATCGACGAGCCGTCCGGCGGCAGCTACTTCGCCGCCGACGTCGCCGCCCCCGTCTTCAAGCAGGTCATGCAGCAGGCCCTCGTCTACGAGCGGATCCCACCCACCGAGTCGGCGCAGCCGTGACCCGGCCGTTGACGAGCCGGCGGAGGGCCTCCCGGTACCCTGAGCGCCGAGCACGGCCCGACACAGCCCGTCCGAGCAAAGGACACGCGCGCGTGCGCCTGCACGACATGCTGGCCGGTCTCGACGTCCGAGAGCTGCTGGGTGGTGACGTCGAGGTCACCTCCATCACCAACGACAGCCGACGGGTGCAGCGCGCCGGATGCTTCGCGTGCATCCCGGGCGCCCGCGTCGACGGGCACGACTTCGCAGCCGCTGCGGTGGCGGGCGGTGCGAGCGCGCTCCTCGTCGAGCGGGTCCTCGATCCCGCGGTCGTCGGCACGGTCGCCCAGGCACGCGTCCGGAGCGTCCGCGCCGCCCTCGGGCCCGCCGCCTCGACGCTGCACGGGCACCCGTCGCGCGCGCTGCGCTGCCTCGGTGTCACCGGGACCAACGGCAAGACGACCACCACCTTCCTGCTCGAGTCCATCGCACGCGAGGCGCATCTCTCCGTGGGCGTGATCGGCACGGTCGGCGCGCGCGTCGACGGGGCACCGTTCGCCAGCGCGCAGGTCACGCCGACCACCCCCGAGGCGTCCGACCTCCAGGCCCTGCTCGCCGCGATGCGCGACGTGGGTGTGGGCGTGGTCGCGATGGAGGTGTCGTCACACGGTCTGGAGCGTCGTGAGGTCGACGGCACCACGTTCGCGGCGGTCTGCTTCACCAACCTGAGCCACGAGCACCTCGACTTCCACGGCACGATGGACGCGTACTTCGACGCCAAGGCGCGTCTCTTCGACGGCTCCTTCGCGCCGGCCGCTGCCGTGAACCTCGACGACGAGGCGGGTCGGCGACTCGCGGCGCGGGTCGCGAGCACGAGCGCGACGCTGATCACGTTCGGCACGCGTCCCGACGCCCGGTTCGCCGCCGACGAGATCGCCTACGACGGTCGCGGCACCTCGTTCACGCTCGTCGATCGCGACGCGGACGAGCGCGCGCCGGTGCGCACCTCCCTCGTCGGCCCGTTCAACGTCAGCAACGCGCTCGCGGCGGCCGCGACCGGCGTCGCGTCGGGCTTCTCCCTCGACGCGGTGGCCGCCGGTCTCGATCGGCCGGTCGCGCTCCCGGGGCGCATGCAGGCGGTCGAGCAGGGCCAGGGGTTCACGGTCCTGGTCGACTACGCGCACACGCCCGACGCCCTCACCCACGTGCTCGGTGCGGCCCGAGCGATCGCGGGCGAGGCCCGTGTGCTCGCCGTGTTCGGCGCCGGGGGTGACCGGGATCGGGCCAAGCGCCCCCTCATGGGCGAAGCGGTGGCGCGGGCGGCCGACGTCGCCGTGCTCACGTCGGATAACCCCCGGAGCGAGGCGCCCGAGGAGATCGCCGGTGCCGTCCTCCGCGGGCTGCGCGTCGGCCCCGCGGCCGTGATGGTCGAGCTCGACCGGCGCGCCGCCATCCGCCTCGCGCTCGACGCGGCACGTCCGGGCGATGTGGTGGTGATCGCAGGGAAGGGCCACGAGACCGGCCAGACCGTGGGCGACCGCACGCTGCCGTTCGACGACCGGGTCGTCGCCGGCGAGGAGCTCGGGGCGCTCGGGTGGAGCTGAGTGCCCGCGAGATCGCAGCGCTGGTCGGCGGCGAGGTGGCTGCCGGTGACGCGGACGCGCGCGCGAACTCGTTCGCGATCGACTCGCGCGCGCTCGAGCCCGGCGGGTGCTTCGTCGCGCTGGTCGCGGCGCGCGACGGGCACGACTTCGTCGGTGACGCAGCCCGCCGCGGCGCCCGCGTCGCGCTCGTCGCGCGCACGGTGCCCGACGACGAACGCAGTGGGCTCACGACCGTGCTCGTCGCCGACCCGCTCGACGCGCTGGGCCGCCTGGGTGCGCACGCGCGCCGTGAGTTCGAGCACGCGGCCGTCGTGGGCATCACGGGATCCGCAGGCAAGACCGGCACCAAGGACCTGACCGCAGCCGCCCTCGGTGGGGGCGGCAGCGTGCACGCCAGCCCCGGCTCCTACAACAACGAAGCGGGCGTGCCGCTCACGCTCCTCGCCGCCCCGCGTGACGTCGACGCGGTCGTGCTCGAGATGGGTGCCCGCGCGCGCGGCGACATCGCGGCGCTCTGCGCCATCGCGCGGCCACGCGTCGGCGTGATCACCAACGTCGGGCTCGCGCACGCCGGACCGCTCGGAGGTCCGGAGGGCGTGGCACAGGCCAAGGGTGAGCTCTTCGAGGCGTTGCCGGCCGACGGGCTCGGCGTGCTCGACGCCGACGACGCCGCGTCCGCGGGGATCGCGGCGCGCACCGACGCGCGCGTGCTGCTCGTGAGCGCTCGCGGCACCGCCGCCGCCGACGTGCGGGCCGACGCCGTGACCCTCGACGGCGAGGTCCGGCCCCGGTTCACGATCCACACGCCGTGGGGGAGTGGTGCGGTACGGCTCGCGGTGCACGGCGAGCACCAGGTCGTGAACGCGCTGCTCGCGGCGACGGTCGCGCTCGATCACGGCGTGCCGTTCGCAGCCGCAGTCGCAGGCCTCGAGTCGGTGCGTCCTGCGGCCTGGCGCATGGAGGTGCTCCACACCCCGAGCGGTGCGGTGGTGCTCCACGACGCCTACAACGCGAACCCTGCGTCGACCGAGGCAGCACTCCGCGCCCTCGCGCAGGTCGACACCAACGGTCGCCGCGTCGCGGTGCTCGGTGAGATGCGCGAGCTCGGTCCCTACAGCGAGCCCGAGCACGCACGGATCGGCCATCTCGTCGCCGCGCTCGGCATCGACGTGCTCGTGTCGGTCGGGCCCGAGACGACGCCGCTCGCCGCCGCCGCGCACGCCGACGACGCCGCCATCGACGTGCACCAGGTCGCCGACGCGCCGGGTGCTCTCGACGCGGTGCGCTCGGTCCTCGGTGCCGACGACGCCGTCCTGGTGAAGGGCAGCCGCGCGGTCGGCCTCGAGTCGGTGGCACAGGCGCTGAGCGCAACTGCAGAGGGCCAGTCGTGATCGCGCTGCTCGTCGCCCTCGCGGTCGCGTTCATGCTGAGCATCCTCGGCACGCCGCTGCTCATCCGCATCCTCGTGCGCAACGGCATCGGCCAGCAGATCCGCGACGACGGCCCGTTCGCGCACCCGCACGCCGCGAAGGCGGGCACCCCGACCATGGGTGGCATCGCGATCGTCGGCAGCGCGGTGGTCGCCTACCTCGTCGCGCACATCCGCACCGAGCAGATCCGATTCGCGCGCGCCGGGCTCACCCTGATGGCCCTGATCGTGGGCATGGCGATCGTCGGCTTCGTCGATGACTACCTCGGGGTGCGCAAGGCCCGCAACCTCGGGCTGCGCAAGCGAGGCAAGACCGCGGGTGAGCTCGTGGTCGCGGCGGGGTTCGCGTTGCTCGCGCTGCAGTACCTCAACGTGTCGACGCATCTGTCGTTCACGCGGGTGCTCGACCTCGACGTCGGCACCAGCGGCTGGTTCGTGCTCGCCATGCTCGTGATCTACGCGTCGACGAACGGTGTGAACTTCGCCGACGGGCTCGACGGCCTGGCCGCAGGGTCGGCCGCGATGGTGTTCCTCGCGTTCGTCGTGATCGCGTTCTGGCAGTTCCGTCACCCGGGCATCTACCAGGTGCTCCCGGCCGCGTCGCTCGACCTCGCGGTGGTGTCGGCGGCGATGTTCGGCGCCTGCGTGGGGTTCCTGTGGTGGAACGCGGCGCCGGCGAAGGTCTTCATGGGCGACGTGGGTGCGCTCGCCCTCGGTGCCGCGATGGGTGGCCTCGCACTGTTCACCCAGACGATCCTGCTCCTGCCGATCCTGGGCGGGATCTACGTGATCGAGACGCTCAGCGTCATCGCGCAGGTGGTGTCGTTCCGGATCTTCCACCGGCGCGTGCTCCGCATGGCTCCGATCCACCATCACTTCGAGGTCGGGGGCTGGCCGGAGTTCACGGTGATCGTCCGGTTCTGGCTGATCAGCGCGTTGTGCGTGGCCGTCGCCCTCGGCATCTTCTACGCCGACTTCATCAACATCCCGGGAGCCCTCGACTGATGCGGGTCCTGGTGGTCGGCCTCGCGGGCACGGGGGAGGCCGTCGCCGTCGACGCGCGCGCGAGGGGCGACGCGGTGGTGGTCCTCGAAGACCATCCGAGCGGCGACGCGTACGCCGCACGAGCAGCCCGGGCTCGTGGGCTCGGCGCCGAGGTGGTGGAGCGGCCCTCGCCCGACGAGATGCGCGAGCAGGCCGCGGCTGCCGACCTCGTCGTGCCGAGCCCCGGGGTTCCGCCCGACCATCCGGTGATCACCGCCGCGGTCGCGGCCGGCGTGCCGGTCCGTGCCGAGATCGACCTCGCCGTCGAGCGGCTCACGTCGCGCGTTCCCGCCCCCCACGTCGTCGCGGTCACCGGCACCAACGGCAAGACCACGGTGACCTCGATGATCGCGGCGATGTGCGCCGCGTCAGGACGGTCGAGCATCGCGGTGGGCAACATCGGTCGACCGATCATCGACGCGGTCGACGACGACGTCGACGTGGTCGTGGCGGAGGTGTCGACCTTCCAGCTCGAGTTCACCACCGACGCCTTCGCGCCCGACGTGGCCGTGCTGCTGAACGTGGCGCAGGACCACATCGACTGGCACGGCTCCGTCGCGGCGTACGCGGCGGCGAAGGCCAAGGTGTTCACGCACCAGCACCGCGATCAGGTCGCGGTGGTGAACGTCGACGACGCCACCACGCGCACGCTCTCGGGCGACGCGCCGGGCCGCGTGGTCACGTGCTCCCGCCACGATCCCGAGGCGACGTACCACGTGGTCGACGGCGCGATCGTCGGTCCCGGCGGGGTGACGGTCGCCCTCCCAGGGTTCCGCGCCGCGCACGACGTCGACAACGCGCTGGCCGCGTCGGCCGCGTCGCTGGAGGCCGGCGCGTCGGCGCCGGCGATCGAGGCGACGCTCGCCGAATGGACGACCCTGCCGCATCGGGTCGAGCTGGTGGCGACGATCGACGGCGTCGACTTCGTCGACGACTCGAAGGCCACGAACGCCCATGCCACCGCGAGCGCGCTCGACGGGCTGGAGCACGTGGTGCTCCTCGCCGGCGGCCGCGATCGTTCGCGGAACCTCGACACCCTGCGGCCGTACGCGCCCCACCTCAAGTTCGTCGTCGCGATCGGCGAGGCCGCGCCCACCGTCGAGTCGGTGTTCGCCGACGTCGTGCCGGTGGTGCGAGCCGGCTCGATGCACGAAGCGGTGCGCGAGGCAGCCGCGCACGCGGTGCCCGGCGACACCGTCCTGTTGTCGCCGGCCTGCGCGTCGTTCGACTGGTACTCGGGCTACGCGGAGCGCGGCGACGACTTCGCCCGCGAGGTGCACACGTTGCGAGCCGAACGGTGACCGCGTTCCTCGCGCCGCGGCGCCTCGTCGGTCGTGGCCACAAGGCCGCGCGGCGCACGTCGGCCGGACGCGCGAAGACACGCGCGTCGAGCTCCACCTCGTTCTGGTCGTCGACCCCGATGTTGCTGGTGCTCACCGTCGGCGTGCTCAACATCGTCGGCGTCGTGATGGTGCTCTCGGCGTCGTCGGTGTCGTCGCTCACCGACTACGGGTCGCCCTGGTACTTCTTCCTCCGCCAGCTCATGTGGACGCTGGTCGGGATCGTGGCCTTCGTCATCGGCATCCGGCTCGACTACCGCGTCCTGCGACGGCTCGTACGTCCGTTGCTCATCGTGAGCGCGGTGCTGCTCGTCGCGGTCCTGATCCCCGGTGTGGGCGTGCATGTGTCGGGCTCGAGGCGCTGGATCGGCGCCGGCTTCCTGCGCTTCCAGCCCAGCGAGCTGGCCAAGCTCGCGCTCCTGCTCTACGCCGCCGATCTCGCGAGCCGTCGCGCGCGCGAGGTCGGCGACTGGCGCCGCGTGCTCAAGCCGGTGCTCGTCGTGCTGGGCGGGTTCGTGGTGCTCGTCATGCGCCAGCCCGACATGGGCTCGGCCATCGTGCTGGCGATGGTCACGATGAGCGTGCTCATCGCGAGCGGCGTGCGGGCCAAGCACCTCGCCGTCGTCGGGGTCGCCGGAGCGTCGCTGATGACGCTGCTCGCATACGCCGAGCCGTACCGGCGGGCGCGGATGCTCACCTTCCTGCACCCGTTCTCCGACCGCACCGACCAGGGCTACCAGATCGCGCAGTCGCTCATCGCGATCGGCAGCGGTGGCTGGACGGGCGTCGGCCTCGGTGCCAGCCGAGCCAAGTGGAACTTCCTGCCCAACGCGCACACCGACTTCATCTTCGCGATCATCGCCGAGGAGCTCGGGCTGCTCGGCGGCATCCTCGTGCTCGCGCTGTTCGCCGTGTTCGCGGTGCTCGGCATCCGCACCGCCGCCCGCGCGGCCGATCGGTTCGGCGCGCTCCTCGCGGTGGGGATCACCACCTGGGTGGTGGGTCAGGCGGTCATCAACGTCGGCGCGGTCTGCGGGCTGCTGCCGATCACCGGGATCCCGCTGCCCTTCATCTCGTTCGGCGGGACCGCGCTCGTCACGACCATGTTCGGTGTCGGCGTGCTCGTCAACATCGCGCGACGGGGGGAGCGGGCGAGCACCTCGGCCCGCCCGTCGCGGCCCACGTCGGCTCGCGCCGGGGCGGCGCGGCGGGCGGGGGCGTGATCCGCCGGGTCCGATCAACGACCGGCTCGCCGATCGGCTCGCCGATGGTCCTCATCAGCGGGGGCGGCACCGGCGGTCACGTGTACCCGGCGCTCGCGCTGGCCGACGAGCTCGTGGCGCGCGGGCACGATCGTGCGCACATCCGGTTCGTCGGCGCGACGCGTGGCATCGAAGGACGTGCGGTGCGCGAGGCCGGCTATGAGATCGACCTGCTCCCCGGGCGCGGGCTCGCGCGCGACATGTCGTTGCGTGGCATCGCGCAGAACGCGCGCACGGTCGGCGACACGGCGCGTGCGTTCGCGGGTGCGGCGCGCATCGTCGCGCGGGTCCGACCCGACGTCGTGGTGGGTGTGGGCGGGTACGCGTCGCTCCCCGCGGTGGTGGCCGGTCGCATGCGGCGCATCCCGGTGGTGGTCCACGAGTCCGACGCCCATCCCGGGTTGGCGAACCGCATCGCGGTGGCGCTGGGCGCGAAGGCCGCGGTGTCGTTGCCCGACACCGCGCTGCGCGGCGCGGTGGTCACCGGCAACCCGATCCGGCCCGAGATCGCAGCCGTGCGCCGCGCGCCGGCCACGCCGCCGATCGTCGCGGTGGTCGGTGGGAGCCTCGGCGCGCGCCGGATCAACGACGCCGCGCTCGGCCTCTACGACCGATGGCGTGCACGGGTCGACGTCGTCATCCACCACGTGACCGGCGACCGCGACTACGAAGGGAGCGCAACCCGCCTCGCGGCGCTGCGCGCGCCGGGTGACGCGCTGTCATATCGACTCGTCCGCTACGAGGACCACATGGACACGCTGTACGCGGCAGCGACGATCATCGTGAGCCGCGCCGGAGGGATGACGGCCGAGCTCGCGGCCGTCGGGATGCCGGCGGTGCTCGTGCCGCTGCCCGGCGCGCCGGGTGACCACCAGACCCGCAACGCCGAGGTGTTCGAGCGTGCGGGTGCCGCGGTGCTCGTGCGCGACGCCGACCTCGACGCGACCACGCTGGCCGCCGCCGTCGACGCGCTCCTCTCGGATCCGCAGCGGGTGATCGAGATGAGCGACGCAGCGCGTGCGCTCGCACATCCCGACGCCACGGCCAGGTTCGCGGACCTCGTCGAAGCGGCGGCTCGTGGCTGAACCCCGGTTCACGAACGAGCCCGTGCAGCTCGACGGCGGACCCCTCGTCGTGCACGTGGTGGCGATCGGCGGCGCCGCGATGAGCGGCATCGCCACCGTGCTCGTGGCCATGGGTCACCGGGTGAGCGGTTCCGACCTCCGCGACTCGGCGCGCCTCGGGCCGCTCCGCGACCTCGGGGTCGACGTGACCGTGGGGCACGACGCCGCCAACCTGCCCGCCGATGCCGACATCGTCGTCGTCTCCACCGCGATCACCGATGACAACCCTGAGGTGGTCGCGGCGCGCGAGCGCGGCGTTCGCGTGCTGCGCCGCGCCGAGGCCCAGCGCGCCATCGTCGCGACGCGGCGCGCAGTGGCGATCGCGGGGAGCCACGGCAAGACGACGACCACCGCGATGCTCACGTTGATCCTCCGCGACGCGGGGTGGGACCCGAGCCACCTCGTCGGCGGTGACGTCGCGTCCCTGGGTGCGACCGCCGCCTGGCGGGCCGGCGACTGGATCGTGGTCGAGGCCGACGAGAGCGACGGCACGTTCCTCGAGCTCGCGCCCGAGACGGCCATCGTCACCAGCATCGAGCCCGACCACCTCGGCCACTACGGCTCGGTGGCTGCGCTCGAGGACGCGTTCGCGACGTTCGTGCGCGACGTGCCGGGCACGCGCGTGCTCTGCATCGACGATCCGGCCACCGCGCAGCTCGCCGCGTCGGTCACCGGCGTCGTCACGTACGGGCTCGCCCCGT
>DASUMF010000305.1:0-6386 GCA_036277835.1 Acidimicrobiia bacterium | reverse complement strand
CCCGCGCGCTCGGCCGCGAGGAAGTCGATCACGGTCGTGGCATCCACGCGCGCGGACGGGAACGGCGCGGCACCGTCGCGCCACTCGTCGACCCGCTCGCCGGCGAGTCCGAGCTCGCCGCAGTAGAACTGGAGCGCGCGTTCGACGTGGGCGACTCGCAGCACGATGTGGTCGAGCCCGGTGACCGTCACCGCCGGAGCACGCCGTTCGCCTGGGCCCGTGTCGCTCATGGACCCATGCTCCCACGCACACGCGCGGTCGAACAGCGCTACGCGGCGAGGGACGTCGACGCGGGCGTGTACGGCACGCGGCGAAGGATGCCGAGTCGCATCCCGGCGACGATCGTCGCGAGCACCAGCGCGATGAGCGCGAGCGCGGCGAGTGCGGTGCGGAGGCCGATCGCGACGTCGCCGTCGAGGGCGGCGATGGTGGTGAGGTTGAGCAGCGCGTGCACCACCGCGGCGGGGAACAGCGCGCCGGTGCGCAGCACCGCGTAGCCGAGCACGAGGCCGAGGCACGCGAACGGCAGCGCGTGGAGCGTGTCGCTCATCTGTGCGACGTGGCCGGGGAGCAGGGTGAACACGAGCCCCGCGGCGAGCAGCGCGGTGACGCCCGCGACCGCGCCCCAGTCTTCGGAGTTGCGCCAATTGCGCCCGAGCAGCTTGGCCGCGCCGGCGCCGACCACCACGAGGACCGCCAGCCGGTACACGAGCTCCTCGCCCAGTGCGCCGACGACGAGGCCGAACGCGTCGCCCAGGCCTCCGGGGTGCTGCGCGTACTCGTAGACGCCGAAGAGCATCGCCGCGCCACCGATGACGAGGAACTCGCGCCACGCCTCGAGGTTGGCGCGGTCGAGCCCGAGGCGGCGGAAGCCGATGAGCGCGGCGAGCACGAGGCCGAGCGGGAGGGCCGGTGACACGGGGACCTCGCCGAGGGTGCCGAGCGAGATGTCGGCCCACGCGGTGCCGACGTCGACGACCACCGTGAGGGCGGCCAGCCCCAGGATCACGAGCGTGAGCGGCCAGCGCGTCCATCGATCCCAGCGCCAGACCGTGATCGTCATGTCCAGGTCGCTCCGGCGGTCGTCGCGGTCGAACCGTGGGCCTCTCGGACACCACGCGGAGCGATGACCTTACCACCCACCGTGGCAAGCCGCCCCGGGCATCAGGCCGGAGCCCACTCCCAACGCGAACTGGCGTCAAGACAGCTGAATAATCCAGCTGAATTGACGCCAGTTCGTTCCCTGGGGGGTGAGCCGCTTGCTGGGGTTACTGGAGGATGGCCTCGGCCTCGATCTCGATGGTGACGGTCTTGCCGACGACCACGCCGCCGCCCTCGAGCACCTGGTTCCAGGTGAGCCCGAAGTCCTCGCGGTTCACCTCGGCCTTGGCGGTGAAGCCGGCACGGGTGCCGCCCCACGGGTCGGTGACGGCGCCGTCGAACTCGACGACGAGCTCGACCGGGCGGGTGACGTCGCGGACCGTGAGCTCACCGTCGACCACGAAGCGACCCTTGTCGCCGTGGCGGACGCCGGTGCTGCGGTAGGTCATGGTCGGGTAGTGCTCGACGTCGAAGAAGTCGGGCGAGAGCAGGTGGCCGTCGCGCTTCTCGTCGCGGCTGTCGACGCTGGCGATGTCGATCTCGACCTCGACGCTGCTCGCGAGCGGGTCCTCGGCGATGGCGAGGGTGCCCCGGAAGGAGCTGAAGCGGCCGCGGGTCTTGGACACGACGAGATGGCGGGCCGTGAAGCCGATGTGGGTGTGGCTCTCGTCGAGGGCGTAGGTGCCGACGGGCGGGAGCTCGACTCCGTCGACCGTGCGGGCGGGCGTGTGCTGGATGGTGGTGCTCATGTCGGTGCCTCCTGGGATCTGCCCCGGACCGCTCGGCCGGGTGCTTGCGGGGGACGCAGTTGCGTATCGAAAAGTTGTGACTGCAAGTACTCTACCTGAGAATGATTGCGCGTGCAAGTGTTTTGCTGGTATCCTGGGCGACATGGACCCGAACCCGGTGCTCTCCGACGAGCGCCTCACCACCGCCGGGCTCTTCTTCGAGGCCGCAGCAGGGCTGCAGGGCACACTCGAGAAGCGCCTCAACGCGGAGGTGGGCCTGTCGGTGCAGTGGTTCGAGGTGCTGATGCGTCTGGCCCGCTCCCCCGACCAACGTCTCCGGATGTGCGACCTCGCCGCCCAGGTGTCGATGTCGCCGAGCGGGCTCACCCGCGCCGTCGACCGCCTCGTCGACGCCGGCTTCGTGACCCGCGAGCACTGCCCCACCGACCGGCGCGTTGCGTGGGCGCAGCTCACGCCCGCCGGGCTGGCGCGCGTCGAGGAGGCGGTGCCGGTGCACCTCGCCCACCTCGACGAGCACCTGATGGCGCCGCTCGACGAGCAGCAGCGGGCGCAGCTCGAGGCGCTGCTGCGGCTCGTGCGCGATCACGTGAACCCGCAGGCCACGCAGCTCAGCCCCGACGGCGCGCACTGACACGAGCGCGTCTTCCCGGTGCCGTGCACGCGCCGGCCACCGTCCGTGATGCCGCGTCCGCGCGCAATGCGGCGAATAGCGTTGACCAGGTGGAACGGCAGGCCGGACTCGGGCGGAGCCTGAACGAAGTCATCGATTCGCTGACGCCCGCGGAACCCGATGCGCCGCAGATCGCGCCCCAGTCGCGCGGCACCGATCTCCACGACATCACGCCGCAGCTCTACCGGCTCGTGCTCGAGGTGCAGCACCTGCGCGAGCGGGTGGACCACCTCGAGACCGAGAACGGGAACGGGGCCGCGAACAACAAGCCCGCGAACAACAAGGCGGCGAAGAAGAAATCCAAGAAGCAGCGCAACGCGCGGGACGGAAAGAAGACCAAGAAGTCCTGACGCTGCCGAGTGGTCGCGTCAGCCCGTGCCCTCGCGGCGACGTGCTGCGAGACCACCTTGGAGGCTCCATGCGACTCTTCGGCCACCGCACCCCGCAGATGCCCGCAGCCGACGACGCGCTCGCCGGGCGGGACGCCGAGATGCCCGTCCCCGAGACGCACTTCGTGAACGGCCACCCGCTGCAGCCACCGTTCCCCGACGGCCTCGAGCAGGCTGTGTTCGCGCTCGGGTGCTTCTGGGGCGCGGAGCGCATCTTCTGGCAGACCGAGGGCGTCTTCACGACGGCCGTCGGATACACCGCGGGCTACACGCCGAACCCGACGTACCGCGAGGTGTGCAGCGGCGCGACCGCGCACACCGAGGCGGTGCTCGTGGTGTTCGACCCGTCGGTGGTCAGCTACGACGCGCTGCTCAAGAAGTTCTGGGAAGGCCACGACCCGACGCAGGGCATGCGCCAGGGAAACGACGTCGGCACGCAGTACCGCTCCGGCATCTACACGTCCGACGACGCGCAACTCGACGCGGCCAAGCGCTCACGCGACCGGTACCAGGAGGTGCTCCACGCCGCGGGACTCGGTGACATCACCACCGAGATCGAGCCCGCCGGGCCGTTCTTCTACGCGGAGGAGTACCACCAGCAGTACCTGGCCACGAACCCCGGCGGGTACTGCGGCCTCGGCGGCACCGGCGTCAGCTGCCCGACCGGGGTGGCCGACGCCGGCTGACACCGTCAGCGCACGCCGGCGCGGTCGAGCAGGTCGACGCAGTCGGGGTGGTCGCTGCAGCGCTCGATCGGCCCGTAGGCCGCGGCGAGCTCCACCTCGGGGAGCACGAGCTCGGCGTCGTCGTGCAGCACCTCCTCGGCGTGCGCCGGAAGCCACTTCCACGCGAGGAGCGCGCCGAGCACACCGACCGCGGCGGCGACCCACGACGCGCGCTGCATCGCGTACACGAACGCCTCCCGAGCGGAGTCCATGAGCGCGTCGCCCGCGCTGCCGAGCTGTCCCGCGACGACCGAGGCGGCGCCGACGGAGTCGCCGACCGCGTCGCGCGCCTGCGCGGGGAGCGCGGCGGGCACGTCGTGCAGCACGCGCGGTCCGTAGAACGACGACATGACGCTTCCGATCACCGCGACGCCGAGCGCCGCTCCGATCTCGCGCGTGGTGTCGTTCATCGCCGAGCCGACGCCCGCGTGCTCCGGCGGCAGTGAGCCCATGATCGAGTCGGTGGCGGGTGCCATCACGAGGCCCGTCCCCAGGCCCATGAGGACCATCGCGATCGCGACCGGCGTGTACCCGCTGGTGACGGTCGCGGTCGACGCTTCGAGCAGTCCGACGCTGAACAGCAGCATCCCGAACACCACCACCCGCTTGGTGCCGAGTCGCTCGACGATCTTCGCCGACATCGGCGCGGCGACGATCATGGCGGCCGCGTACGGCAACGTGCGCACCCCGGCCTGCAACGGCGTGAAGCCGAGCACGAACTGCAGGTACTGCGTGGCGAGGAACACGAAGCCGATGAGCGCGAAGAACGTGAGCATGATCGTCGCGCTCGCCGCGGTGAAGCGCGGGTTGCGGAAGAAGCGGATGTTGAGCATCGGGTAGGGCGTGTGCAGCTCGCGCAACGTGAACGCGGCACCGGCGATCAGCGCGACCGCGAACGCGGCCAGCACCGAGGTGCTCGTCCACCCGCTGTGCGGCGCTTCGATGATCGCCCACACGAGCGACACGAGTGCGACGGCCGACAGCGCGGCACCGAGCCAGTCGATCGGGTGCGGCTCGGGGTTGCGTGACGTCGGCACGAGGTAGTGACCGGCGACGATCGCACCGAGCACGATCGGCACGTTCACGATGAAGACCGAGCCCCACCAGAAGTGCTCGAGGAGGAAGCCTCCCGCGACGGGGCCCATCGCGACCGCGAGGCCCGCGACGCCCGACCAGATGCCGATCGCCAACGCGCGCTCGCGGGCGTCGGTGAACACGTTGGTGAGGATCGACAGCGTCGCCGGCATGATCAGCGCGGCGCCGATGCCCATCACCGCACGGGCGCCGATGAGCGACCCGACGTCGGATGCGAACGCGGCCGTCGCCGACGCGAGCGCGAAGATCACGAGGCCGGCGGTGAGCGCGCCCTTGCGCCCGTAGCGGTCACCGATCGTGCCGGCGGTGAGCAGGAGCCCCGCGAACACGAGCGAGTACGCGTCGACCACCCATTGCAGGTCGCTGATGCTCGAGCCGAGGTCGCGCACGAGAGTGGGGAGCGCCACGTTGACGATCGTGTTGTCGATCACGATCACGAGCAGGCTCACGCACAGCACGGCCAGCGTCCACCAGCGGCGCCGGTCGGGCACCGGCCCGGATGCTCGGTCGATGGGTGGTGCGGAGGCGGTGCTCGAGCTCATGGGGGATCCCTCTCGCGCTGCGCTACTGTGTTATGACGTCGTTATTGATAACGCAGTTATAGCCGCATGTCAACCGGACGTGCCAATCGGGCGCCGGGAACGACAAGAATCACGAGCACCAGCGAGCACGAGAGGGGGGAGATGGCAGTGGTGGCGCGACGGGTCGACGAGCAGGTCGACGAGATCCTCGAAGCAGCGAGCCGGATCCTGTCGGCCGAGGGCGCGGCCGCGCTCACCGTGCGCCGCATCGCCTCCGAGGCGGGCTGCTCCACCATGGGCATCTACAGCCGCTTCGGCGGCAAGGACGGCGTGGTCGACGCCCTCTACGTGGAGGGCTTCCAGTTCCTGTGCTCGGGCATGAGCGAGCTGCCGCGCACCGACGACCCGGTCGAAGACCTCCGCCGCTGCGAGCTGCGCTACCGCGAGCTCGCGCTCGCGCACGCGACGCACTACATGGTGATGTTCGGCGGCGCGGTTCCCGACTTCACGCCGAGCCCGGAGAGCAAGCTGCTCGCGCTCGACGCGTTCGCCCGCCTCGTCGCCAACGTGCAGCGTTGCGTGGACGCCGGCGCGTTCACGGGCAACGCCGACGAGCTTGCGCACACGCTGTGGTCGGCGATGCACGGCCAGGTGATGCTCGAGATCGTCGGCATCAACCCGGTCGGAGGCGATCCCGACGCGCGCTTCCGCGACCTCGTCGACACGGTGCTCGCCGGACTCCAGGCGCGCTGACCGTCCGTGTTGCGCGACACGCCGCAGCGGATCACCGAGCGCTCGCGCGCGGTCGTCGACAGCGCGCTCGACCGCGTGTTCGCCGAGCCGTTCACAGTCGAGACGCCCGACGACTTCGAGCGCCTCATGACCGAGCAGCACGGCACCGGTGGCCCGGGCGCCATCGCCAGCGCCGGTGCCATCGCCGCGTTCGTTCGCTCGGCCACGCCGCTCGCCGAACGGGCGATGAAGTACGCGAAGGTGGGCTCGTCGGCGGCGGGCAAGACCGGCTTCGCGCCCGCCAAGGTCGCGAAGTACGCGTTGGCGGCGATCCCGGTGGCGTTGTCGCTCACGGGCAGCGCGCGGCGAGGCGTCCACGAGCTCCAGGTGCTCGCGTCGTACCT
>DASUMF010000304.1:0-4043 GCA_036277835.1 Acidimicrobiia bacterium | reverse complement strand
CCAGCGGATCTTCTGTCCGGTGACGATCGTGTCGAGCCCGTGCCCGGCGCGCTCGCCGACCACCTGGGCCGCGTGCACCGAAGCGTCGTCGATGGCGCGGAGGTGCAGCGGACCGCGCCCGGGCACCGCGAGCTCGACGAGTCCCGTGCGCGGCCGTTCGCTCGTGTTGACCACGATCGTCGACCACACCGGCGCGTCCACCTGCGCCGCGAGCCCGCCGAGCGCGTCGCGGCTGAGCGCCTCACCGATGTGGCGCGCCTCCTGGTAGCGCACGCGCACCGCTTCGACGACCTCGTCGGCGCTGCACGCGCACGACGAGTCGTGGGCGCTGTTCAGCACGAGGTTGCGCCACGCGATGGCAAGGAGCTGGTGCGGGTACTGGCCAGGATCGACGAACAGCGCGCTCAGCGGCTCGGCGCGCCGCTCGAGCGCGCGTTCGGCCGCCGCCGCCGCCTGGTGGACGTCGACACGGTTCGATGCCACGCCCATCAGCACGTTCGCGCGCGCGCCGGAGCGCAGCTCGCCGTGCCAGGCGGGAAGCCCGTCGTGCGGCTGTCGCGTGACGTGCTCGGCCAGCGAGGTGATGGAGAACCGGAACGTGTCCTGCGCGTCGTTCGCTGCTGCGACCAGCGTGCCGAGGTGTGTCTGTGGCAGGAGATGATCCGATCCGTTCATCAGGAGCAGGCCACCGCCGGGGAGGGCGGCCTCGCCGAGCTCGGCCACGTAGCCGCGTGCGCGTGCGACGAGCAGCTCGGGATCGTGCGGGAGGTCGCGCCCGTTGGAGTACGAGCCGTAGAGGTACTCGGCGCGCACACGCGAGCCGTCGGGCGACTCCCACCAGAACGCGGTGCGGTCGATCGCGGCGGGTACGCCCCGCCACACGACGGCGTGGTCGATGCCGGCGAGTCGGAGCAGCTGCGGCATCTGGGCGACGTGGCCGAACATGTCGGGGAGGTAGCCCACTGCCGCGTCGCCGCCGAGCGCGCGCGTCTGCGCGATGCCGAGCTGGAGGTCGCGCACGATCGTCTCGCCCGAGACCATGAACTCGTCCATGAGGACCATCCACGGTCCCACCTGCACGCGCCCGCACGACACGAGCCGCTCGACACGGGCTGCTGCTTCCGGACGCACCTCGAGGTAGTCGTCGACCACCGCGGTCTGACCGTCGAGCAGGAAACGGGTGTACGAGGGGTCGGCCTCCATGAGGTCGAGCAGCGCGTCGACGAGATGGACCAGCTGCACGCGGTACGTCTGGAACGGGGCGTACCACTCCCGGTCCCAGTGCGTGTGGGGAACGATCGACACGTCGATCGGTGCCGGGGACGTCGGGGTCACGGGACTCCGATCAGTGGGTGGCCCAGGTGCGGCCGAACCAGCGCCGGATGCGGTCGGCGCCGAATGCAGCCTTGTCGGCGGCGAGCGCGGGCGACGGTGCGTCGTAGATGCCGACGGGCGGTTCGCCGCTCAGGAACACCGCGTTCACCTGCGCGATCTCGCCATGCCCGAACTCGATGTAGCAGATGCCACGGCCCTCGTAGTTCGCTGCATCGTCGCCGCGCTGGCGGGCGATGATCGCGTCGGCGACGACCACGGCCTGACCCTCGGCGAACACCCCGGCTTTCGGCGTACCGACGCTGGTGACGTCACCGACGGCGTACACATCGGGGAACGACGTCTCGAGCGTGAGGGGATCCACCGGGATCCACCCGTCGGTGCACATCCCCGACGCCTCCACGACCTCCGGCACGCGGTGCACAGGCACGCCGAGGAAGAGGTCGTAGGGAAGCTCGCTGCCGTCACCGAAACGTGCGACCTTGCGCTCCGGATCGAGGCCGCGCACGAGGCGCTCGGGGTACCACGCGATCCCGCGTTCCTCGAACGCGGCCAACAACGCCTGCGACGCCGCCGGCGACGGCGGGATCGGCGCGCCGAGCGGCATGACCAGCGACACCTCGGAGCTGTCGCGACAGCCCAGTGCGCGGAGGTGGTCGTCGACCAGCAACGCGGTCTCGCTCGGTGCGGGCGGGCACTTGAACGGCGTCGAGCACACCCCGACGACGACGCGGCCGCCGGGGAAGGTGGCGAGCACGTCGCGCAACGCGAACGCGCCGGCGACGGTGTAGAACTCGTGTCCGCCTTCGACGAGGCCGGGCGTCGCGGCCGGGTCGAGGTCGGCGCCGAGCGCGACCACGAGCACGTCGGCGTCGAACACACCCGCATCGGTCTCCACCCGCTTGGCGGTCGGGTCGATCGAGCGCACCGTCGTCTGGACGAACCGCACGCCTGGCTTGACCACGTCGGAGTACGAGTGCGTGACCGCCGCGGCGGTCGTGCGGCCGAACATCACGTCGAGCTTGGAGAAGCCGAACACGAAGCCGTCGGCCTGGTCGACGAGCACGACGTCGGCGTCGTCGCCGAGCGCCTCGGAGAGCCGGGTGGTGAGCTCCAGGCCGCCGAAACCGGCGCCCAGTACGAGGACCCGCATCAAAGAACCCCTTCGAGCCTGGAGGTGCAGTGTGTCGGGCCCAGTCAAACACACGCTGCCGCGTACGATCGCCGCATGGCGCGCATCGCTCTCGACCTCGCGCGCACTGCGGTGTTCCTCGACTTCGACGGCACCATCTCCACCGCCGACGTCGGCATGCACCTGCTCGAGGCTGCAGCGCCACACGACGAGTGGTGGGCGCTGCACGAGCAGTACGAGCGCGGTGAGATCGAGAGCCGGGAGTGCCTCGTCGACCAGTGGGCGTTGGTGACCGGTACCGAGGCCGACCTTCGCGCCGCGGCGGGGGAGGTCGAGATCGACCCGGGCTTCCAACCGCTCGTCGCTTCGCTGCGCGCCGCCGGTGCCGACGTGACGGTGGTGTCCGACGGGTTCGGCTTCTACGTGCACGACGTGTGCGCGCCGCTCGGGTTGCGGGTGCTCACGAACGCAGTCGACTTCCACACCGGCGAGCTCCGGTTCCCGCACGAGGACCGCTGTTGCCCGTGCTCGTCGTGTGGCGTCTGCAAGCAGGCACCGATCAAGGACGCGCGCTACGAGGGGAAGACGACGATGCTCGTGGGTGACGGCGCCAGCGACCGCAAGGCGGCGCTCCTCGCCGACGTGGTGTTCGCCAAGGGTCCGCTCGCGGCGTGGTGCCGCGCGTCGGGTGTGGCGTGCGTCCCGTTCGACACCCTCACCGACGTGCACGACGCCCTGTTCGGCTGAGACCCTCCCATCGGCGCGCCGGGGCGGCCGACTTGGTAGGTTCGCCGCGGTGAGCGCCAAGCCGTCGTCGGCCACGAGATCGCCCACTCCCAAGAAGCGCTACCCGACGCTGCGCCTGGAACGGAAGCTGTGGGACGCCGGCGACCGGATCGTGTGTGGCATCGACGAAGTGGGCCGCGGCGCTTGGGCCGGGCCGGTCACGGTCGGCGCAGTGGTGCCGGCACCCGAGCACGTCCGCAACGTGCGTGACTCGAAGCAGCTCACACGCGGCGAGCGTGAGCGCGCCGCGGTCGCGGTCCGCCAGTGGGCGGTCGCGGTGGGGATCGGCCACGCGTCCCACGAGGAGTGCGACGAGCTCGGCATGACCGCGGCGTTGCGCACCGCTGCGATGCGAGCCCTGGGCGAGCTCGAGGCGCAGGGTTGCGTTCCCGACCGCATCGTGCTCGACGGCAACCACGACTACCTCGGTATGGGCGCACGCGTGACCACGGTCGTGAAGGGCGACGCCTCGTGCCTCGCGGTTGCGGCCGCGTCGTGCGTGGCGAAGGTGACGCGCGACAACATGATGATCGAAGCCGCCGAGCACTACCCGATGTACGACTTCGAGTCGAACGTCGGATACCCCGCGCCGGCGCACAAGGCGGCGCTCGCGGGCTACGGACCGAGCGCGATCCATCGCAGGTCGTGGATCTTCATGGAGCACCTGTGCTGGCGCGGGGTTCCGCCCGCGCCGGGGCGGTTGTTCGTCTAGCGTCGTCGCGCGTTCGAGAGGGAGGCACTGCCATGGACGTCGACCTTCCGGAAGTGCATGCACGAGCGCTCGACGCGACGC
>DASUMF010000303.1:0-5564 GCA_036277835.1 Acidimicrobiia bacterium | reverse complement strand
CAGTACCCCGCCGACGAGGGAGTCGACCTGTCGGGGGTCGACCTCCTGAAGGTCGACGTGCAGCGCGTGCAGGCCAACTTCGCCCGCTACGGACTGCTCGACGACCAGGTGCAGTTCCTGCCCGGGTGGTTCCGCGACACGCTGCACGTCGCGCCGATCGAGCAGCTGGCGATCATGCGCCTCGACGGCGACCTCTACGAGTCGACCATGGACGCGCTCACCGCGCTGTACCCCAAGCTCTCCCCCGGCGGCTTCGTGATCGTCGACGACTACGGCGCGTTCGAGCCGTGCCGTCGGGCCGTCGACGACTACCGCGCCGCCAACGGGATCGACGACGAGATCGTCGAGGTCGACTGGACCGGCGCGTACTGGCGGCGCGCCGCGTGAGCGACCGACGATCCGAGCGCGACGAGTTGCGCGACTACTACGAAGCGCTCTCGCTCGTGCACGCGCGTGTGCGGCCCGCGGTGTACCTCGAGATCGGCGTGCACGAGGGCCACTCGTTCCACCTCGCGTCGCCGACCGTGACGGCCGTCGGCGTCGACCCCGGGATGAACCTCCAGTTCGCGGCGCCCGACGGCGCGCAGCTGTTCCACGAGGCGAGCGACGCGTTCTTCGCCGACCACGCGACCGAGGCGTTCGCGGACGGGCCCGTCGACCTCGCGTTCCTCGACGGCCTCCACCACTGGGACCAGACGTTGCGCGACTTCGCGCACACCGAGCAGCACAGCGACGCCGATGGTTGCATCCTCATCCACGACTGCCTGCCGATCGACGCCGAGACCTCCGCGCGTGAGCGCTCGACCGTGGTGTGGAGCGGCGACGTCTGGAAGGTCGTCGTCTGGCTGCGCCGGCACCGTCCCGATCTCCAGGTGACGACGCTCGACGTCGGGCCGACCGGGCTCGCGATCGTGACCGGCCTCGACCCACGACGCCCGACACCCGGCGACGACGACCTCGACGACGATCTCTGGCAGCTCGGCTACGACGACGTGGCCGACGAGCTGCACACCTTGCTCAACGTGGTCCCCGGCACCGTCGACGCGCTGGAGCAGTCGGTGCCGGCGCGCTGACCCGGCTGACGGATCAGCAGGTGCTCAGCGGGTGAGCCAGGGGTGCGGGAGCCCGTCGCGGCCCCGGAGGAAGTCGTACAGCGCGAGCCAGCGCGCGGTGCGATGCCAGAAGATCGGGCGCTTCGACGGCACGAGGGTGCCCAGCACGCACGTCCAGAGCGCGAGCACGAACATCGCGCTGGCCGATCCCCGACCGAAGTGGTCGCGCACCAGCATGAGCGTGTTCCGCTGCATCAGGTACTCGGGGACCCCTTCTTCCGACGTCATGCCGGTGTTGCGCACCACTGCGCCCCAGACGATCCCCACCTTCCAGCCGGCGCGCGTCGCGCGCAGGGCGAGGTCGGCTTCCTCGGAGTAGGCGAAGTAGCGCTCGTCGAACAGGCCGATGTCCTCGAGGCAGTCGCGCCCGAGCACCATCATCGTGCCGTGCGGGTGGGCGGCGTCCTCCCAGCCGTGCTCGACCTCGGCGGGCACGAGGTACGTGCCGAGGATCGGGTTGATCTCGGGCTTCACGCGGTGGGTCTTGCCGTACTGGCCGTCGGAGTACTCGGCGCTCGCCATGCCCGCACGCGGTTGCGCGGTCGCCGCCTCCACGAGGAGCTCGAGGCAGCCGTCCTCGACCAGCGCGTCGTGCGGGCACACGAGGCACCAGCTGCCCTCGCCGTCGGCCAGCCAACGGCGCAGGCCCACGTTGGCGGCGGGCCCGAAGCCGATGTTCTCGTCGAGCTCGACGACCTCGGCGTCGATCGACGCCAGCACGCGGCGGTCCTCCTCCGACGACGCGTTGTCGACGATGAGCACACGCAGGCCGTCCCACTGGGCGCGGAGCGCGTCGACGGTGCGGACCACCGACGCCGGTCGACGGCGGTGCACGACGACCACGGTCAACGGCTCGCGCGGCAGCGGCAGCTCAGCGACGGGTTCCTCGGCGGCAACGAGCTCGGTCGGCACGGGCCGTAGTCGTAGTGGTCGAAAGGCCCGACTGCAAGCCGGGCGGTGCGGTGCCGTCGATCAGTCGTCGCGTTGGGCCAGCTCACGGAACGCGTCGGGCGTTCCCCGGCCGTGACCGAACTCGACCGCCGCGTAGCCGAGCGCGGCGCGACCGAAGCGGGCGCGCACGTCGTCCATCGCGCGGTCGAGGGCCCAGCGGTTCGATGCGAGCTCGTCGGTCGGATCGGCACCCGCGCCGTCGCGCTCGTCGTGGAGACCGAGCTCGAGGTCGAGCTGACGCGCCGGCTGCGCGACCAGGTTCGACACCGAGATGGCCAGGAGCGTGATCTCGCGCTCGTCGGGATGATCGGCCAGCGCGACGCGGGCGAGGTCGACGCCGAGCTCGGTGAGCGTGCGCGTCGTCGCGATCGGGTCGGTGAGCGTGCGCGACCGGGTGACGGCGCGCATCCCGGTGAAGCGCACCCGTACGGTCACGGTGCGGCCGGCGCGTTCCCCGGCGCGCAGGCGGGTTGCCACCCGGTCCGCGAGGTACCCGAGCGTCTCGCGCAGCAGGTGGTCGGTCACGAGGCGGCGCCCGAGCGCCGACTGCGCGCCGACCGAGTGCGCCCGCCGGCCGGTCTCGATGCGTCGGGGGTCGACGTTGGCGGCGAGCGACCCGAGCTTCTCGCCCACTGCGTCGCCGAGCAGCCGTTGCAGATGCTCCGGAGACTGCGCCGCGAGCTCGCCGATCGTGCGGATCCCCGACACGGCGAGCCGCTCACGGGTGACCGGCCCGACCCCCCATAAGAGCTCGACCGGCAACGGGTGCAGGAAGTCCCGTTCCGAGCCGGCAGGCACCACGACCACACCGTCGGGCTTCGCGACCTGTGACGCGACCTTCGCCAGGTGCTTCGTGGTGGCCACGCCGACCGAGATCGGCAGCCCGATCTCCACCCGCACCCGCCGCCGGACCTCTGCCGCGATCTCGGCCGGGGTGCCGAAGAGGTGCACCGACCCGGCGACGTCGAGGAACGCCTCGTCGATCGAGATTCGCTCCACGTGGGGCGTGAACGACTCGAGCACCTCGACGACCGCGTCGCCGAGGCGCTGGTACTCGCGGAAGTGGCCGTCGACGAAGACGAGCCGCGGGCAGAGCCGTCGGGCGCGCCACCCGGCCATGCCCGAACGCACCCCGAAGGCCTTCGCCTCGTACGAGGCCGCGAGCACGACACCACCACCCACCGCGATGGGCAGGCCGGCCAAGGAGGGATCGAGCAGCTGCTCGACCGACGCGTAGAAGGCGTCGAGGTCGGCGTGCAGGATCGTCGCCTGAGCCGCGGGCACCCTCACATTCTAGCGAACGTGCGTTCGCCCTCGCCGATGCGTCCGACCGTCAGCGGCCGAGCAGGCCGGCGAGCACGTGGTCGGCCGAGGGGTACGACGCCATCTCGGCCGCCAGCTCACCCGCACGGCGCCGGTACGACCCGTCGTCGAGGACCCGTTCGATCGCGGCGCTGATCCGGTGCGTGTCGTCACGCGAGATGACGGTTCGTCGGCCGTCACCCGACGCCGGCTGCCCCTCGACGACCACGGCGGCGCCACGCGCCGCGACCCGCGCGGCGTTCTCGAATTGATCGGCGAAGACCGGCACGACCACGACCGGCACCCCGGCCGCCATCGCACCGAACACCGTGCCGGACCCGCCGTGGCACACGACCGCGTCCGCGACCGCGAGCACCTGGCGCTGGTCGACCCACTCCTCGACATGGACCGAGGACGGGACCACGCCGAGCGCCGACGCGTCGAAGGCTCGCCCGACGGTGAGCAGGGCACGCACATCGAGATCGCCGACCGCGCGGAGCGCTACCTCGAACACGTCGGCCGCGATCGTCATGTGGCCGAGCACCGTGCCGAACGTGACGTACACGAGCGGCGCGTCGACACCCGCCCACCAGTTCGGGAGCGGTGTCACCTCGACGCTCGCGGGCTCCCGGAACCGCATCGTGGTCGCGAATGGCGACGGATCGAGCGACGCCGGAAAGCGCGTCAGATAGGGCATGGCGTGGATCTCGTCGACCAAGCCCTCGCGCAGGTCTTCGAGCGCGGGTGCCGCGACCTCGATCGATCGCGCCTCACCCTCGGCCGTCGAGATCGCGACCGTCGCGACCGGGAGACCCGACGCTGTGCACACCGCGGCCGATGCGTACTCGCACGGATCGCGCAGGACGAGATCGGGCCGCCATGCGGCGACGATCTCCTCCATGCGCGGACCCATGGCGACCGCCGCCAAGGTGGCGAAGAGGTCACGGTTCCCGAGGACGGACGCCTCGTCGGGCGGCGCCACCGGCAACCGCTCGCGGATCGGCGCGATGTCGGCCTCGGCGGGCTCGCCGCCGGGCTCGAAGGCGTGACCGGTCGCGGTGACCATCTCGCGCAGCGCGGGCGGCGCGACGACCAGCACGTCGTCGCCGCGGCGCGCGGCCGCCGCGAGCAACGGGAGGAGCGGTTGCAGGTGGCCGGCGCCACCGAGAGAGCACGCCGCGAGCACCCGCATCGGGTGACGCTACGGCCTGCGCGGCGCGTCGGGGCGTGCAATTCCGCCGGGCCGACCACCGTGCTCACGGGAAGCGGTCGCTCAGCCCCCGAGGTACCAGGTGACGATGGCGTCGCCGAGCAGGATGGCGGTGAACGCGCCGGCGACGAGGAACGGCCCGAACGGGACCGGGTCCTTCTTGCCGCGGCGCCGGACGAGCATCAGCGCGATGCCGACCACCGCGCCGTAGACGAACCCGGCGAAGAAGCCGACGAACACCTCACCCCAGCCGAGCCAACCGGTTGCCAGGCCGATGGTGAACGAGAGCCGGACGTCGCCGAAGCCCATGCCGCGCGGGTACACGAAGTTGAGGAGGAAGAAGGCCGTGAACGCGATCGCGCCCGCGATCACCGCGCGCCAGAGCGCGCCGAAGTCGTCGTCGCCCACCGACGCCAGCGCGAGCAGGACGAGCGTCGCGGCGCTGAGCGGGTGCACGATGCGCGTCGGCAGCACGTAGTGCTCGAGGTCGATGACCGCGAGGACCACCAGCCCCGCGGTCAGCACGAGGTACGCGGGCAGCGCCCACGAGTCCTCGAACCGCGCGCCCATCGCGCCGAAGAGCACACCGCACGTGATCGCGACGAGCACGCGCCGCGTGGTCGACGGCGCGGTCACGCGCGAGATCGCATCCGGGCGCGCTTCGTCGTGCAGTTCCTCGGACACCGGCCCGTGGACCTTCACCAGCTGCGGTCCGAGCACGATCAGCGGATCGAGGAGCCAGCCGACGACCAGCCCGAGCACCGAGCAGCCGGCGACCAGCGCCGCGGTCACGACGCCTCCGCTGCCGCGCGCATCGCGTCGAGCGGCGCGTCGACGCCGGTCCAGAGCTCGAAGGCGAGCGCGGCCTGGTGCACGAGCATCCCGAGCCCGTTGGCGCAGGCGATGCCGCGCGAGCGGGCGGCGGCGAGCAGCGGTGTCTCCATAGGGTGATACACGGTGTCGACCACGAATTGACCGGGGTTGAGCCG
>DASUMF010000302.1:0-3402 GCA_036277835.1 Acidimicrobiia bacterium | reverse complement strand
CGCGTCGGTGAACGATCCGAGCGCGGCAAGCAGTCGGGCCGCGGCATCGTCGACGGCAGCGAGCTCCAAGTCGGGTCGCGCCATGCCCATGGTCTATCCGAGTGCCGCCCGCGCTGTCAGTCGGTCGAATCCAAGTTGCGCTCGCGGCGGTGCGCGGCGACGTGTGCCTCGAGCTGCTTGATCAGCTCGTCGACTTCGCTCGCCTCGTCATTCCTCGCCGGCCGCGATCCGAGTGCGTACATCCGACGGCGGGACGGTCGCTTCGACCCCGACTGCGCGACGAGTGCCACGGGGAACTCGTTCGCGACCCCTTCGCTGTACCAGCGTGTCTTGTCGAATCCGGCAATGCCGTCCCATCCGAGCCGCCATGTCCGGACGATCCCGCGGTAGGTGAGGTCTGAATCCGAGCAGAATGCGCCGGCGCGGAGGTAGCGGAGGCTGAGCACACCGAGTGCTCCGCCGGACACGAGCCAGGTCGCCCGATTGTCGGTACTGGAGGCGGCGACCGCCCACAACACGACCGCCAGTGTCCCCATGAACCAGGGCGTGCGTCTCGACTGACTCGTCGTCAGCTTCTCAGGCACTCGCCCCTCCTTGCCGTGCCTACCACGCTCGACCTGCGAGCCGAGATTACGCCGACGCGTGATCTTCGTGGCGTGTCCTTCGTTCCCTGACCCTTGCGCGCGCTGCGTGAGCGACGACAATGGGGGGATGCACGCCGCGGCGATGACCTTCGACCTCCACGTCCCGGCGAGTCGCTCCCTCAAGGCCAAGCGCGCAGCGATCCGCCCGATCGTCGACGGCCTGCGTCACCGCTTCCGGCTCTCGGTCGCCGAGGTGGGCTACCTCGACCAGTGGCAACGAGCCGAGATCGCGGTGGCGGTCGTCGCCGAGAGCGACGGACGGGCGCAGGAGCTGCTCGACGCGGTCGAGCGCTTCGTGGCCGGCGCGCCCGACGTCGAGCTCATCGGCACCGAGGTGGCCTGGCTCGAGAGCGACGGCGCGTTCGTGGCGGACGGGGCCTGACGTGGCGCGACACGGCTCACCGCGCAAGTACCCGCGGATGGCACGCGTGAACGAGGTGGTGCGCGAGGTGATCGCGGACGAGGTCGAGCAGCTCAACGACCCGCGCCTCGGTCTCATCACCGTCACCGGGGTGGAGGTCAACGCGGACCTGCGTTCGGCAACGGTCTACTATTCCGCGCTCGAAGCGACCGGACGTCGAGGTGGGGGAGTGCCGGTGCCGGCGACCGACGAGACCCGAGCGGCGACGCGTGCCGCGCTGCAGTCAGCCGCGCCGCACGTGCAGGCCGCGCTCGGCCGTCAGATCCGCCTCAAGTACGTGCCGGAGCTCACCTTCGTCGAAGACCCGTCGATCGCCTACGGCGAGCGCGTCGAGGAGATCATCCGCGGCCTCCACGCCGACGACGAGTCGCCGGCATGAGCGCGCACGACGTCGCCGTCGAGGAGAACCTCGAGCACGCGGCCCGCGCGATCTCGTCGGCGTCGCTGGTGGCGTTGGCGTGTCACGTGAACCCCGACGGCGACGCCCTGGGCTCGATGCTCGGCTTGTTCCACGTGCTCCGCGCGGCGGGTCGCGACGTGGTCGCGTCGTTCCCTCCGCCGTTCCTCGTCGCACCCCACTACCGGGAGCTGCCAGGCCTCGAGCTGTTGACCAAGCCCGAGGACTTCCCGCGTGTGCCCGATGTGATGGTCACCTTCGACTGCGGTTCGCTGCAACGCCTCGGTGAGCTCGAGCCGTCGGCGGCCGCGGCCCGGGAGCTCATCGTGCTCGACCACCACGTGTCGAACACCTGTTACGGCACCATCAACGTGATCGATCCCGACGCGGCCGCCAGCGGTGTGCTGGTGCGCCGGCTCGTGCACCAACTGGGTCTCGGTCTCACCGACTCTGCGGCCGTGTCGCTCTACGCCGCGCTGGTGTGCGACACCGGTCGCTTCCAGTACGACACCACCACGCCGCGGGTGTTCGATCTCGCCCGCGAGCTCGTCGAGTACGACGTGCCGGTGTCGCGACTGTCGCGGATGCTGTTCGAGGAGCACCGCTTCGCCTATCTGCAGCTCTTGAGCGAGGCGCTCGCCCACGCGGAGCTCGACGTCGAGCGACGCTTCGTGTGGACGGCCGTCACCCAGGACATGCTCGAACGCCACGACGTGACCCTCGAGGAGATCGAAGGTCTCATCGACATCCTGCGTCGCACCACCGAGGCCGAGGTCACGTGCGTGCTGAAGGAGGAGGTCGACGGCAGCGTGCGGGTGAGCCTCCGCTCGCTCGGCGACACCGACGTGCGCGCCATCGCCGAAGCCAACGGGGGCGGCGGCCATCGCTTCGCCGCGGGGTTCGAGTCGACGCTCGACATCCGCGACGTCGCCGCACTCATCCGCGACGCGCTCTGATGCGCGACGGCCTGCTGGTCGTCGACAAGCCGGCGGCCTGGACTTCGCACGACGTCGTCGCGAAGCTGCGCGGCGTCTACGGCCAACGGCGGGTCGGGCATGCCGGCACGCTGGATCCCGACGCCACCGGCGTGTTGCTCGTCGGTCTCGGCCGGGCGACGCGACTCCTCCGGTTCCTCCAGGAAGCGGGAAAGGCGTACCGCGGCACGATCGTGTTCGGCATCGCCACCAGCACGCTCGACGCCGCCGGCGACGTGCTCGAGCAACAGCCGATGCCGCTCGAACGTGCGCAGGTGGAGGAGGCGACCGCCCGCTTCCTCGGTGACATCGAGCAGCTGCCCCCGATGGTCTCGGCCGTGAAGATCGGCGGACGACGCTTGCACCAGCTCGCGCGTGAGGGTGTCGATGTGGAGCGCGCACCGCGCCCGGTGCACGTCGACCGCTTCGACGTGGGGGAGTTCGTGCCCGGCGCCTACCCCGAAGCGACGGTCATGGTCGAGTGCGGCAGCGGCACCTACATCCGGTCGCTGGCGGCCGACCTCGGCGCCGCGCTCGGCGGCTGCGCGCACCTCGGCTCGCTGCGGCGCCTGCGCGTGGGTTCGTTCGGTCTCGACGAGGCGCGCCCGCTCGACGAGATCGTGGCATCGCCCGACGACGCGGTGCGGCCCCTCACCGAGATGGTGCGCGACCTCGCCCGCGTCGACCTCGATGCCGAGCAGGTGCGCGCCGTGTCGCACGGCATGGTGTTCCCCGCCGGTGCGCTCGGTGAGCCCACGGATCCGCCGCGTCCGGTCGCGCTCGTCGACGGCGCATCGGGCGAGCTCGTCGCGGTGTACGAAAAGCGCGGCGCCGCGTGCAAGCCTTGCGTGGTGATCGGCTGATGCAGATCGTCGACGACCTCGCGCAGCTGCGCTCCGACCGGGGCGCGGTGGTGACCATCGGCGTGTACGACGGCGTGCACCTCGGGCACCAGTCGGTGCTGCG
>DASUMF010000301.1:0-4593 GCA_036277835.1 Acidimicrobiia bacterium | reverse complement strand
GGCACGCAGAACGAGGCATCGTCTTCGTCGCGTGTGACCACCTCGGCACCGGCGGGAGCAGCCATCCCGATCCCGAGCAGCTCGCTTCGCCGTACCCACTGGCCTGGGCGAACCAGGCGACGATCGACGTAGTGCTCGACCTCCTCGAGCGCGACGCCGTCGCGCCGGGCCACGGCGCGTGCCGTGAGCCTGTGGTGCTCGGCGCCGGGCATTCGATGGGCGCGAACCTCACGATCGTGCTCCAGGCGAACCGCGCGGTGTTCGACGGTGTCGCCATCCTGGGGTACAGCGCGATCCACACCGCGCTCCCGGTCCCCGACGGTGTCGAGAACGCGCCGCCGCCGCGACGACCGCGTGGCCACCCGGGCGACGCTCGCGACTTCGGACCGCCATCACCGCATGGCCGCACGATCCACCGCTTCATGAGTCGCTGGGACGAGGAGGAGGCGGCCGAGATCCGCCGCCACGCGTGGGAGCTCCCACTGGCGAGCCCGACGATGCCGCCCGCCGCCGGCTACATGAACGCGGCCGGTGTGGTGGCGGAGGAGGCTTCGTGGATCGAAGTCCCCGTGTTCCTCGGCTTCGGCGAGCGCGACGTGACGCGGGACCCATGGGAGGAGCCGCGCTGGTACTGGCGCTCGCGCGACGTGACGCTCGCCGTCATCCCGCGGATGAGCCACGGCATGAACACCGCCAGCACTCGGGTCGAGATGTGGGAACGCCTCCACCACTGGGCGCTCGGAGTCGCGTCCTTCGGTCCGACGTTTCGGGGTACGCGTCTCGCGCGTACCGTCGGGAACGACGACGAGCGCATGTCAGGCGGGAGACCACGATGACGACGTCACTGGAAGGGCGCGTCGCGCTCGTGACCGGCGCCGGGCGCGGGATCGGTCGCGCGCATGCGCGGCTGTTGGCCGAACGCGGCGCTGCGGTCGTGGTCAGCGACGTCGGTGCCGAGCTGGACGGCTCCGGTCAGGACGCGGGCGTCGCGGCCGCAGTTGCCGCAGAGATCGTGGAAGCCGGTGGGCGAGCGGTGACCGACGTGAGCGACATCTCGACGTTCGCCGGAGGCGCCCAGGCGGTAGCGAAGGCGATCGAAGCCTTCGGCCGGATCGACATCGTGGTGAACAACGCCGGGGTCGCGGGCGGCGCCGCCATCGACACGATCACGGAGGCCGCGCTCGAGCGGGTGATGGCAGTCAACTTCCTCGGCTCCGTGGGCACTGCGAAGGCGGCCTGGCCCCACTTCTGTGCACAGGGTCGCGGACGGGTCGTGAACACCGTGTCGGAGGTCGCCCTCGACACCAAGATCCCGAGCGGCGGAGGCATCGGCTACGGCTCTGCCAAGGCCGCGGTGTGGTCGGCGACCCTTTCGCTGGCCGCGGAGGGTCGTGCACACGGCATCACGGTCAACGCCGTGTCGCCAGGAGCGTTCACGCGCATGAACGCGGCGATGTTCGCCGCGGCGGCACCGCCGCCCGGGCTCGACCTCGATCCGGTGCACGTCGCACGAGTGGTGGCATGGCTCGTGTCGGACGAGGCTGCCGACGTCACCGGCCGCATCGTGCACGCAGCCGGTGGCCATCACCGTGAGTACCTCACCGCGCGTCACCGCGACACGGAGCTCGTCGCCCGTGTCGATCAGGCGCTCGCCGACCCCTCGGAGTGACAACGACGACCCACTGACCGCGCGGTCACCCCGCGCTAGGTTCCCGGTGCCCAGCGCTTGGAGCCGCCGATGAAGCCCGCTGCATTCGACTACCACGCTCCGGAGTCCGTTGATGACGTCCTCGGGCTGCTCCGTGAGCACGGCGACGAAGCGAAGGTCATCGCAGGTGGGCAGAGCCTGATCCCGATGCTCAGCATGCGGCTCACGCGCTTCGAGCACCTCGTCGACATGAACGGCGTGGCGGAGCTGCGGGGAATCGACCGATCGAACGGCGACCTGGTCGTCGGTGCCATGACGCGGCAGTCCGAGGCCGAGCACGCGCCGGAGACGGCGGCGGTTCCGCTGCTCCAGCGTGCACTCCCGTTCATCGCGCACTTCCAGATCCGAAACCGCGGCACGGTCGGTGGGTCGCTCGCCCACGCGGACCCCGCGTCGGAGCTCCCGGCGGTGGCGCTCGCACTCGACGCCCGGTTCGACGTCGCGGGCACCGGCGGTGTGCGCGAGGTCACCGCACCGGAGTTGTTCGTCGGCACGTGGACCACGTCGCTGCGAGACGACGAAGTGCTCCGCGCGGTTCGCTTCCCGGTGTGGGAGGGACGGTGCGGATTCGCCGTCGACGAGGTGGCCCGGAGATCCGGCGACTTCGCGCTGGCCGGCGTTGCGTGCGCGATCGAAGTCGACGGTGCTGATGTTGTTCGCCGCGCCGCGATCGCATTCTTCGGCATGGCGCCGACACCAGTTCGCGCCTCGAGCGCCGAACAGGCACTCGTGGGCACGAGCCCAGATGGCGCCGACTTCGAGGAGCTCGGCCGGCTCGCCGCGCAGGGCTGCAGCCCGACGGCCGACGTGCATGCGTCGGCCGAGTACCGCATGCATCTCGGCGCGCAGCTCGCGCGCCGGGCGATCGGACGAGCGCTGGGGGAAGCCCGAGGTGTCTGAGCACGAGATCACGCTGACCGTCAACGGGGAGACCCGGAGCGGCCGCGCCGCGGCGCGCAAGACCCTCGCCGACTTCCTGCGTGAGGACCTCGCGCTCACGGGAACCCACCTGGGCTGCGAGCACGGGGTGTGCGGCGCGTGCACCGTGCTGGTCGACGGAGACGCGGTGCGATCCTGTCTGATGTTCGCGGTGCAGGCGATCGGGCACGAAGTCACCACGATCGAAGGCCTCGCGGCGGACAACGGCGACCTCAACCCGGTACAGGACGCGTTCCGGGCCGAGCACGGCCTGCAGTGCGGGTTCTGCACGCCGGGGTTCGTGATGACCATGCACGCGTTCCTCCAGGCGAACCCCGAGCCCACGGACGACGAGATCCGCGAGGGCCTCTCCGGCAACGTCTGCCGGTGCACGGGCTACCAGGGGATCGTGAAGGCGGCCCGCCGCGCGGCGGAGGCCATGGCATCGTGAGCTGACCCTCGACGGATGCGCAGGCGGGCACGACCCGAAAATGCTTCAAGGAGAAGGGGAGAACCCATGCGACTTCAAGACAAGGTTGTGGTGATCACGGGCGCGGGCCATGGCCTGGGGCGCGACGCGGCGCGGTTGTTCGCGAGCGAAGGTGCGAAGGTCGTCGCGACCGACATCGTCGACACCCACGTGAAGACGGTCGCCGACGAGATCCAAACGAGCGGTGGCGAAGCGACGTACGCCAAGGCCGACGTCACGAGCCCCGAGGACAACGAGGCTGCGGTGAAGGCGGCGGTCGATGCGTTCGGTCGTCTCGACGTCATGTACTGCAACGCCGGGATTCCCGAGGTCGGGTTCGGCTCGAACTCGTTCGTCGACACGCCCTTGGACGACTTCAACAAGGTCGTCGCCGTGAACCTGACCGGCGTGTTCCTCGGCGCGCAGTCGGCGGCACGCCAGTTCCTGCGCCAGGGCGACGGCGGGAACATCGTCGTCACGACGTCCGCTGCCAGCCTCGTCGCGTACCCGGGGTTCCGCAGCTACGTCGCGGCGAAGCACGGCGCCAATGGGCTCGTGAAGGCGCTCGCTTGTGAGCTCGGCGCGTACGGCATCCGTGTGAACGCGCTCTGCCCGTTTCACGGGATGTCGGCGAACTTCGCCGGTGCGGCCACCGACGACCCGCTCGAGAAGTCGTACGAGGAGGCGGCGGGCGGCTGGGACAAGTCGGCCGCGCCGATGCCGCTGAAGCTCGACCGCCCCCCGAACATGCGCGACGCTGCGAACCTCGCGCTGTTCCTTGCATCGGACGAGTCGGCCTACATGTCCGGGGTCTGCATTCCCGCCACCGATGGCGCGACGTACGCGAAGGTCGCGCTTCCGATCGGAGGTTGATCCGATGCCCTCGGCGTCGTCGCCATCGACCGCCGCCCGCTTCGTCGGGCAGTCGATCACACGCAAGGAGGACAAGCGCCTCGTCACCGGCCATGGCCAGTACGTCGACGACGTGGTGATGCCCGGAATGCTGCACGGCGCCTTCCTCCGGAGCGATCTCGCCCGCGCGACCATCACGCGGATCGACACGAGTGCCGCCGAAGCCATGCCCGGTGTCGTTGCGGTGTTCACCGCCGAGCATCACCATGACCAGTACGGCGAGGCCTGGCACGGAATGCTCGGCGAGGCGATGGTCGTGCCTCCTCCGCTGGCCGGGGGCGACGTGCGCTACGTCGGGGACCCAGTCGCGTTCGTCGTCGCGGAGAGCCGCTACCTCGCCGAGGACGCGTGTGAGCTCATCGAAGTCGACTACGAGCCGCTGCCGCCCGTCGTCGATCTGGCCAAGGCCATCGAGCCTGATGCGCCGGTGCTCCATTCCAACGTGTTCACGAAGGGCGTCGAGCCTGCGCCGCGCACGCCCAGCAATATCTGCTCGCGCACTCTCATCGCTCGCGGTGACACCGAGGCGGCGATACGCGAGGCGGCGGCCGTTGGGGAGGCGCACGTCCGGGTCGATACGGCCCAT
>DASUMF010000300.1:0-2799 GCA_036277835.1 Acidimicrobiia bacterium | reverse complement strand
TGGCAGGCACAACTCGACCGCGGGATGCGCGTCGAGCTCCCCGATGCTGTCGCCCAGGACGCGGTCGACACCGCGCGGGCACAGTTGCTCCTCGCGGGCCAGGCGTGGCACAGCGATCCGGTGGTCGTGGCCGCGCTCGAGGACTGGGGCTTCGACGAGGAAGCGCTGCACGCCTGGGCGCGGCTCGGCTTCGTGGCGCGGCGGCGCGCCAAGCGCCGCGAGCCGGCCGACACCGGCGGCGCATCGGGGTGGACCGCGTGGCGCGCCGCGCTCGGCGCGTCGGCCGCTGCGCCTGGTGCGCTGCTGCTCGCGCTGCGCCGGCTCCTCGTGACCGAACACGGCGAGCACAGCACCCTCCTGCCGGAGTGGCCCGCCGAGTGGCGCGGCCAACCGATCGACGTGCGGGAGGCGCCGACGCGGCTGGGCCCGGTGTCGTTCTCGGTGCGCTGGCACGGCGAGCGCGCCGCGCTCCTGTGGGACGTGCCGCCCGGCGCGGTGGTGCAGGTGCCCGGGCTCGACGCAGCGTGGAGCACGGGGGAGCCGCGCGGCGAAACCCTCCTCGGCCCGGTTCCGTGAGTCGGTAGCGTCACGCCGTGAGCGATTCGCCGACCGATCCGTATCTCGGCGCCGCTCGCGCGTACGACCTCTTCTACGAGACGAAGGACTACGCCGCGGAGTCGAGCGCAGTCGTCGCGCTCGCCGAGCAGTACGCACCGGGCGCCCGCACGTTGCTCGACGTCGGGTGCGGCACCGGGGTGCACCTCTCCCACCTCGCCACGCACTACGGCCACGTGGTCGGCGTCGACGCGAGTGGGCCGATGCTCGACGAGGCGCGCGCCTCGTTCCCGGAGATCGAATTCCACCAGGGCGACATGCGCACGTTCGCGCTCGCCGAGCGCTTCGACGTGGTCACGTGCTTGTTCAGCGCGGTGGGCTACATGACGAACGAGGACGATCTCGGTGCAGCCATGACCACCATGGCCGCGCACCTGGCGCCCGGCGGTGTGTTGTTGGTCGAAGGGTGGATCGGTCCCGACGACTGGGTCGTGGGGCAAGCGTCGGCACACAGCAACGTCACCGACACGGCTGCGGTCGCGAGAGTGATGATCAGCGGGCGCGACGGCGACGTGAGCACCATCGACATGCACTACCTCATCGGCACGCTCGACGGGGTGGAGCACGTGGTCGAGGCACACCGGCTCGGCCTGTTCACCGCGCAGCAGTACCGCGCCGCGGTGGAGCGCACCGGCTTGCGCTACGCCCGCGAGGAGGGCCTCACCGGGCGGGGGTTGCACGTGGGGGTCAATCGAAGCGCAGGGTGACGATCTCCCACGGCCCGAGCGCGACCTCGTCGGCGAACGGTCGTCGCGGCTCGCCGAGCAGGTTCACCACCTGTCCACTCGCACGACCGGTGCCTGAGGGCGGATCGGGGAACGCCACGCGTGCGGTGGCGTCGGCGGAGGAGAGGTTCACCAGACGCGCGACGATCGCGCCGTCGGCATCACGGGTGAGCGCCGAGAGGCGCGCGCCGTCGAGCGAGAGCGCCGTGCCGATGGACGGCCGTGACGCACCCAGCAAGCCGCCGCTGCTGACCCGCTCGAGCGGCACGAGGAAGTCGTCGGCCGCGTCGGCGACGGCGCCGTCGTGCCAGTCGCCCCGGTGCGGGTACACCGCGTAGTCGAGGGTCAGGCGTCGTTGCAGTTGCGGGCCCTCCAGCGGGTCGAGCGGACCGGCCGGATTGGGACGCAACGACGGCTCGGAGCGCGACAGGTAGCCGGTGGCGCGCAGCAGCGTGAGCGCGAGCTCGGTGCCGCCGTCCACGACCTCGTACTCGAGCAGGCCGTCGTGGAGGAGGGCGACGCCGCCCGCGTCGACGAAGCGTCGCGAGACGAAGGTCGGCAGCCCGACCTCGTGGGGACCGCCCTCTGCCGTGAGGCCACGCTCGACGACCGCGAACGCGCATTCGGCGTGTGATGCGGTGACCGGAGTCGCCAACGGGAAGTGCGCGCGCAGGCGGTGGTCGCGCACGCGGTGGTCGAGGTCGACGCGCACCCGCACGAACCGCTCGCCGGCGCGGAGCTCCAGGGTGGTGCGCATCGCGGTTTCGACGGTGTCGTCGCTGCGGGCGCGGCACGCGTGCTCGTCGCCGATCGCGTGGGAGGGCCAGCGGTACGTCGCGGTGACGAGGAGCCGGGCCCGCACCGGCCCGGGCTCGAGCACGTCGACCGTCACCGTGTCGGGCCGGTCGATCACACGGTCGACGGTCGGCGGGCTGTAGTTGTAGGTGTCGCCCCCGTCACCGCCGTCGACGTAGCGGTTGGCGCCGGTGATGCGCATGCCGTCGGACTCGAGGGTGAGCGTGCCGTCGGCCGGGTCGACCTCCACCCGCAGGTGCTCGTTCTCGAGCACCCGCCCCTCCCCCAAGACAGCTCCCCCCGAGACGAAATTGCGTCGCTGGAACACGGTGGGCGCGCGCCGCTGACGCAATTTCGGGGTGGGGAGGGCTCCATCGACGGTGGCGAACGTGCGCCAGCCGAACGCCGGGATGTCGGGGACGACGGCCACGACCTCGCGCACCGGGGCGCGCAGCTGGTGGACGGCGATCGTGGCACCCGCCTCGCCCAATGCGAGCATCTCGTCGCGCGTCGTCTCGAGGTCGAGCTCGGGATCGCCTGGAGCTGCGTCGTGGAACGTGAACACCTCGACACCGTCGTCGCGCCGTGACCGTTCGACGCGGGTGATGCGTGCGCCCGCGAGCTCGGGGCCCCGCATCATCTCGAGCACCCAGCGGATCTTCTG
>DASUMF010000299.1:0-2316 GCA_036277835.1 Acidimicrobiia bacterium | reverse complement strand
GGCCTCGCCGCCATCACCTTCACCAACAAGGCCGCGGGCGAGATGAAGACGCGCGTCGGCGACCTCGTCGGTCCGGTCGCGCAGCGCATGTGGGTGTCGACGTTCCACTCGATGTGCTCGCGCATCCTGCGCCGCGATGCGCCGGTGATGGGGTACCGGTCGTCGTTCTCGATCTACGACCAGGCCGACGCGGTGCGCCTCACCGAGTACGTGCGGCGCGACCTCAACCTCGATCCCAAGCGCTTCCCGCCGCGGCGTCTGCACGCCGCCATCTCGGCGATGAAGAACGACCTGGTCACCGCCGAGGAGGCGGCAGAGAAGGCGTTCACACCGCCGGAGCGGCGGATCGCCGACGTGTACCTCGAGTACCAGCGGCGTCTGCTCGAGGCGTCGGCGCTCGACTTCGACGACCTCCTGACGCTCACCGTGAAGCTGTTCCGCGACCACCCCGAGGTCCTGGCACGCTGGCGGGGGCGCTTCCACCACGCGCTGGTCGACGAGTTCCAGGACACCAACGTCGCGCAGTGGGAGCTCGTGCGGATGCTCACCGAGGAGCACCGCAACGTCATGGTCGTCGGCGACACCGATCAGTCCATCTACAAATTCCGCGGGGCGGACTTCCGGAACCTGATGCGGTTCGAGGAGGCGTTCCCCGACGCGACGGTGTTCGTGCTCGAGCAGAACTACCGGTCGAGCCAGCACATCCTCGACGCCGCCAACGCAGTGATCGCCAACAACGCGGCACGGCGTCCGAAGCACCTCTGGACCGAGCAGGTCGGCGGCGAGCTGATCACCCGTTACCACGCCGAAGACGAGCACGACGAGGCGTCGTTCGTCGTCAACGAGACGCTGCGCCTCGTCGACACCGAGGGCGTCCGCCTCGGCGACGTGGCCGTCTTCTACCGCACCAACGCGCAGAGCCGCGTCATCGAAGAGCAGCTGGTGCGGGCGGGCGTCGCATACCGCGTGGTGGGCGGCGTGAAGTTCTACGACCGGCGCGAGGTGAAGGACATCCTCGCCTACCTCCGCGCGCTCGTGAACCCCGACGACGAGGTGAGCTGGCGGCGCGTCGTGAACACGCCGAAGCGCGGTGTGGGGGACACGTCGGTCAACCGAGTGGCTGCCTACGCGCAGGGCGCGCACCTCACGTTCCGCGACGCGCTCGCGCGTGCCGACGACGCGGGCGTCAACGGCAAGGCGCTCGGCGGCATCCGCGACCTGCTCGAGCTCTACACCGGCTTCGAGACCGCGGCGAAGGACGGAGTGGCGAACACCGTCGAGGTGATCCTCGAGCACACCGGCTACCTCGCCGAGCTCGAAGCCGAGCGGTCGATCGAAGCCCGGGGCCGCATCGAGAACCTGCAGGAGCTCGTGGGCGTGTGCCGCGAGTTCGACGAGGCGCTCGACGCGGGCGACGCGTCGGGCCTACCCGGCATCGCGGGCGTCGGTACCGCATCCGAGTCGGGCGAGGTGACGATCCCGTTCGGTCTCGCACGCGTCGAGGCGTTCCTCGAGGCGATCTCGCTCGTCACCGACATGGACACCGCCGAGGGTGCCGACGGCGAGTACAGCGCGGTCACCCTCATGACGCTGCACTCGGCGAAGGGGCTCGAGTACCCGGTGGTGTTCCTCACCGGCATGGAAGACGGCGTGTTCCCGCACGTGCGCAGCCTCGGCGACCCCGACGAGCTCGAAGAGGAGCGCCGCCTCTGCTACGTCGGGATCACGCGTGCGCGCGAGCGCCTGTACCTCACGCACGCGTGGAGCCGGATGCTCTTCGGCGCCACCGACTATTACCCGCCGAGCCGTTTCCTCGCCGAGATCCCCGAGGAGCTGATGCGCGCCCTCGGCGAGGAGCGCTCGACGAGCCGTCGCGGCGGGAACGCGGAGCGGCACCGGGAGGCTGTCGCCACCGCGGCGATGGCGGCCGGGCGCGCCTACGGCAACGGCAACCCACCGCGCGGCGCGGTCACCACGACCGGCGCACGCGGCGCGGAGCGGGCCGGCCTGCGCATCGGCGACGACGTCACCCACGAAAAGTTCGGCGAGGGCGTCGTGCTCGAGCTGTTCGGCGACGGCGACAAGACCGAAGCGCTCGTCAACTTCCGCGGCGTCGGCGAGAAGCGACTGCTCCTCGCCTGGGCACCGCTCCACAAGGTCGGCGCCTGATTCAGGCGGAGCTCAGCCGGCGGGGGCGGGCTCCAGCTTGCGGAGGTTCACGAGCAGGATGTCGTTGCCGTCCTGGCGGGGGTCGACGATCGTCACGTAGCGGGCGAGCTCCTCGGTCGTGTGACGCTGCCCGTGGCAGTCGACGAA
>DASUMF010000298.1:0-3738 GCA_036277835.1 Acidimicrobiia bacterium | reverse complement strand
GCAGGCTCATCAGCGTGCGCTGGGACTTCGACGGCTCCGGCGCGTATCCGTTCTCCCACGACGAGGTCGACGGCACGTCGACCTCGCTCACGCTGAGCGCGTCGCACGCGTACGAGCGCCCGGGTACGTACTTCGTGACCGCGCTCGTCGAGTCGCACCGCACCGGCGACGTCGGCGCGGTGCACGGTCGGATGGAGACGCTCGGACAGGCTCGCGTCGTCGTCGGGTGACGACCGTGTCGACGCCCGTCAGATGAGGTCGGTGGGCGCGACCGGCTCGCCGACGCCCACCTCGGCGCGCACGCCGCCGTTCGCAGTGACCGACGCGATCGGTTGGATCCCGCCGCGCTCCGCGGCGGTGGCCGGCAAGGAGACGCGCCCGTCGGCGTAGGTGTAGTTCGTGCCGAGTGGCTCGATGCCGCGTTCGACCCAGTCGACGAGGTCCTGGAGGTTCTGCTCGCCGCTCCCGCCGCTGATGAAGCGCGTGTTCGACGCGCGACGCGGCTCCGGCGGCACCATCTCGTGCGTCGCGTGCTCGGCGTACTCGTTCCAGCGGATGCGGAAGTTCGCCGCGACACCTTCAGGGCCCTGCGCCTGCAGCACGGCGCGGTGGTACGCGGTTCCCCACGCCGGCCACACCGACGAGTCGTGCGTGCTGTGCACCCACATGACCTTGCCCTCGTACTGGCCCGAGTAGCAGACCCCCATGAAGGGCGACCATTCGGGAACCACGTGCGCCGGCGCGACGGAGATGCCGTCGACGCGCAACGAGTCGAGCTGCGGCTCGTCGATGAGGTGGTGATGCGCGTAGTAGCAGTACGCGAGGAAGCGACGGTTGTCGATCTGCACCTCGTCGCCGGCGAGGACGCCGTCGAACCGGAGCACGTTGGCGTCGCCGGTGCCGTCGCAGGTGAACACGTCGCCCGCGACGCCGGTCGCGTACAGCTGGCGGCCGGCGGCCTTCCCGGTGAGCACGCGCACGCCGGTGCCGATCCGGTAGCCGCCGCTGAGGCCGTCGACCTCGATCGCGAACGGCAGGTCGTACGCGTCGGCACCCTGGCCCATGATCGCCGACAGCACGCGCATGGTCTGGTGCTCCGGCCCCGCGAACTCGGGCAGCTCGTTGAGCTCGCGGGCCGAGACCGTGCGCACGACCGTGCACCGCTGGTCGATGAGGTCGCCCGCGACGACCGACGGGAGGTCTTGGCCCACGTAGCCGGGCTGGGTCCAGAAGTTCTCGAAGTAGCTGGGGTCGTCGGCGTAGAGCGAGTCGGCCAGCGACGACCAGAGCCAGATCTGGCCCATGGGCTGGCTGATCATGAACTCGTTGCCGCGCGGGAAGCCCTGGCGGTACAGCAGCGCGAGCTCTTCGCGCTGGTGGGTGGTGAGCCCCTCGTACGGATTGCCGCTCCCACCGGGCGCCATGCGATCCGCGAGCTCGACGATCGCGTCGTAGCCGAGCAGGCGCTGCACGTTGAAGAGCGTGCCGAACCCCATCGTGCTGCTCGTGCGGATCCGCTGCGTGTTCCCAGGAGGCCCGATCTCGCCGCCGCTCGCCGACGGCAGGCAACCGTCCCACACGCCGGGGGCGTTCTCGATGCACAGCGGTGAGCGACGGCCGCCGCCGCTGCCGCCGTACACGTACGAGTGATGGGGTGGCGCGCCGTAGACCTGCGCGGCGATGTGCTTCGAGAACCGCGCCACCTCGGTGGTGGCACGGTGGCCGTAGAGCGTCGGGTCGGCGCCGGCGCGCGGGTCGAGCTCGTCGCCGATGTGGCCCTGGTTCGACTCCACGAGGTAGCCCCCGAGTCGCGCCGTCGACTCGATGGTCTTGAACATCTCGCCGAGGTACCCGCCGCCGAAGGTGACGACGTGACCGCCGTTGCCGCCCTCGAGCGGTTGGAACATCCGGCCCTCGTACTCCTCCTTCGGCGGGAAGTAGAACGCGAACCGCGTCGTCGTGTCGTCGAAGCCGCCCTGCACGAAGCGGTGCGGGTACGGCGCGTCGCGCTCTTCGTCGACCTCGATGTAGGGCGCGCCGAAGAACGGGTCGGTGATCACGTACGAGGAGACGTCGAGCTTGGTCATTTGGCGAGTCCTTCGATCTGCAGTGCGCGGCGGTAGTCGCCCGGACCCGCGGCTTCGTCGACCGGTCGGTACGCCTCGCGCAGCTCGGCGTGCGGATCGTCGTCGACATGACACGGGCTGTCGAGCACCATCGTGGCGCGACGCTCGAGGTCGAACGCCGGCCACGCGCCGAGCGCGGCGGTCGCCGGGTCGCCGTCGGCGGCGAACTGCACGAACGACTCGTTCAACACCTTCTGCAGATCGTGACGGTCGTCGCGGTCCGCGTAGAGGCTCGTGAACTGTGGTCCGTACCCGCCACCGTCGACGTTGTTGAGGAAGAAGCTGAACTCGCCGCCGTGCACGGCGCCCCAACTGCCCCCGAACGCGGGCGTCGTGTAGTCGAAGCGGTACAGGTAGGTGGCGGCGTCGGCGCCCTTCACGCGTTGCTCGGCCATCCGCCCCCACGGGCTCAGCATCCACCGGTGGTTGAGGATCGCCATCGCGAGCTGCGTCGGTGTCGCGTCGGGTGCGGCGCGACGTTCGGCCGCGAGCACGGTGTCGGCGTGCTCCGCGCCGACGTGGTTCTCGGCGAACACGCGGAGCGCGGGCTCGTCGAGGCGGTCGATCCACGGTCGGCTGCACGCGATCATGTTCAACGAGTCGCGCGCGAAGCCGAGCAGCATCGGCACGTCCTTGCTGTACGACGGTGAGCCGTCGCCGTACGGATCGCGCGGCAGCACGACGCCGTCGGTGACGGGGTAGAAGTGCCAGTACGTCTGGAAGGGCAGCGGCGCGGTCAGCGCGAGCGCGAGGTCGGTCTCGAACGGCACCGCGTCGTGCACCTGCTGCACCGGGAGGTCGTGGAGCTTGTGCAGCTCGTGCGCGCCGATGCCCAGGTTGTCGAGCAGGCGTTCGGCCGTCATCGTGGCGTAGAACGGCGGGATGCCCCACTGCATGAACCCGTCGGAGATCACCGCGCGGTGGAACAGTCCTTCCGACGCGGGGACTCCCGACAGGATCGACGTCTCCGAGCCGCAACCGGAGCACCCGTAGAGGAGCACGCGACTCGGATCGCCGCCGAACGCCGCGATGTTGTCGCGGATCCACTCGAGTGCGAGCACCATGTCGAGCGTGCCGACGTTGCCCGACTCGGCGTACTCCTCGCCACCGATCTCGGCGAGGTAGAGGTGACCGGTGGCGCCGGCGCGGTGGCTGAACGACACGCCCACGACCTCACCGCCGGCGACGAGGTTGTGCAGGTCGCCCATCGCGGCGCCCATCGCGTAGTGCGGCATCGACACCACGACGGGCCGCTTGCGCGACGGATCCAGGCCCGCGGACCAGATGTTGATGCCGAGGCAGTCCTCGGTCGGCTCCGGTCGGGGCACGGCCGCCGCCGCGCCCGCGCCCATCTGGCCGAGGGGGCCGCGCGTCGCCATCGGCATCACGGTCGCCGCCGGCATGGCGGTCGCGACCGACACGTCGCGCACCCCTGTCCACGGTTCGGGGCGCCGGGGCGCTTTGAAGCGGTTGGCGCCGCCGGTCGGGGCGCCATACGGAATTCCGAGGAACGTGTTGACACCGTTGTGGACGATGCCCTGGACCTTGCCGTGCTCGGTCTCGACGACGGGCTCTGCCATCTGTGACCCCCTGGAGAGATGTCAACAGCGTT
>DASUMF010000297.1:0-15231 GCA_036277835.1 Acidimicrobiia bacterium | reverse complement strand
GTCGACGCGCACGGCGAGGTGTCGAACCATCTGCCCCGCAACGCGTGGCTGGTCGACGCGCTCGTGATCGCGGGCCGCAACCTCAAGGATCTGCGCCGCACGCCGCAGCTGATCGTGTTCAGCGTCGTGCAGACGGTCATGTTCCTGCTCCTCTTCCGCTACGTGTTCGGCGGCAGCATCCAGATCCCCGGGCTGTCGTACGTGAACTTCATCGTGTGCGGCTTCATGGCGCAGATCGCGATCTTCGACGGCTTCGGTGTGGCGATCGCGATGGCGGAAGACTCGAAGTCGGGGCTCATCGATCGGTTCCGCGCGTTGCCGATGGCGCGTTCGGCGGTCGTCGGCGGCCGCGCCGTCGCCGACCTCCTGCGCCAGGCCGGTCTCGTGCTGATCGTGATCGGCGTCGGCTTCCTCATCGGGTTCACCGTCGAGGGCAGCTTCCTCGGCGTGGTCGCGGCGGTCGGGCTCTGCGTGGTGTGGGGCTTCGCGATGTTCTGGGTGTTCGCGGCCGTCGGCCTCTTCGTGCGCGACTCCGAGACCGCGCAGGCGGCGACCACGCCGTTCTTCATCCTGGTGTTCGTGTCGTCGTCGGTGATCCTCGTCGACACCCTGCCCGGCTGGCTCCAGCCGTTCGCGCGGAACCAACCGCTCACGCAAGTGTGCAACGCGGTCCGCGGTCTCGTGCAGGGAGACGCGGGCGCCGCGCTCTCACCGGGGACCACCGGGCACTACGTGATCACGTCGCTCATCTGGTGCGCGGCGATCACCGCGGTGTTCGCACCCGTGGCGGTGTACGCCTACCGCCGACCCTGACGATCAGCGGGAGTGGGTGGCCGCAGAGCATGGGCCACCCACCCCGCTGTCAGACGTCGAACCAGATGGTGCCCGTGCGTTCGGCGACGAACTGGCCGGACACGTTGACCGGGTCCGTCGAGTCGTCGAGCGTCGTGACGACGTCGAGACTGCCTTCCGCATCTGCGAAACGGCCCGTACCGCCGGTGATCGTCTCGGTGCCGTGCAGGTGGGTGATGCCGCCGATCACGAGACAGCCCGTCGACTCGAGGCGTCCGAAGAGCTGGTCACCGTTCGCCGCGGTGTGCTCCACCTGTTGGACGAACCGAACCGGAACGCCGCTTCCTGGCGCGCAGGTGAAGCCCGGGGGCAGGTTGGCGGTGATGAGCGTGTGCAGGTCACCGTCGCCCATGTGCGTGGCCTTCTCGACACCGTTGCCGCCACCGGATCCGTAGCTGCCGGTCGCGCTCGCTCTGAACGGAACGGGTTGTGCCGAGAGTGCCGTCGCGGACGAACCCTGGATCGCGAGCAGTACCAGCGCGCTCGCGCACACGGAACCGACCACGCCGCAGACACGACGGGTACCTCTGGAGGACTTGCTGGTCATCGCGCACTCCTTTCGCACGGCGATCTGCCGCCCGTCGACCATGGAGCACCGGCGCGCGCGAGGCCACCGCCGCGGGGCAAGGTCTTGGTGTGCGCGGGGTCAGGGAACTGTGGCCGGTGTGTCAGGACCGACCCGCGACGGCGAGACGTCAGTCGCGGATGCCCTTCATGGCGCGCTCCGTCTCGCGCTTCGCGTCGCGTTCGGCGAGCGCCTGGCGCTTGTCGTAGGCGCGTTTGCCTCGTGCGAGGGCGAGCTCGACCTTCGCGCGGCCGTCCTTGAAGTAGACGCGCAGCGGGACGAGCGTATGGCCCTGCTGCTCGATGCCGCGCTCGAGCTCGACGATCTCGCGCCGATGGAGCAAGAGCTTGCGCCGGCGGACGGGGTCGAGGTCGCCACGCGAGTACGCGTACGGCGACACGTGCATCCCGAACAGCCACACCTCCCCGTCGTCGATCCGCGCGTACGAGTCCTGGAGGTTCGCCCTGCCTTCACGCAGGCTCTTCACCTCCGGCCCTTCGAGCATGATCCCGCACTCCCACGAGTCGAGCACGAGGTAGTCGTGGCGCGCCTTGCGGTTCGTGATCACGAGTTGGTCGCCGCGCCTGCTCACGGCGAGCACGGTACCGGGCGATGCCGGTGCAACCGCCTCCGTTAGATTGCCGCCGTGGCCGACCCACTCGCCTCACCGACGCTCCGCCTCACGCGCGCGCAGCACGACACGGTCGTCGCGCACTGCCTCGACGGGTTTCCCGACGAGGCCTGCGGCCTGTTCTCCGGCCCGCTCGACGACGCCGGCGCGACCGACGGTCGGGTCGAGCCCACCGGTGAGGTCACCGAGGTCCACCCCTGCCGCAACGCCGACGCCTCGGCGCGCACCTACACGGTCGACTCGCGCGATCTGCTCCGTGCGATGCGCAGCGCGGAATCGCGGGGCGACGAGATCGTGGGCGTCTGGCACTCGCACACGCACACCGACCCGTACCCGTCGACGACCGACGTGCGTCAGGCCGTCGACGCGACGTGGATCTACGCGATCGTGAGCCTGAAGTACGGCGCGCCGTCGATGCGGGCGTATCGCATCGTCGGCGGCGAGATCGCCGAGGTCGCGGTCGAGGTCACCGACTAGCCCAGCGCCGTTTTCCCCACGTACCGGAGTTCTCCACAGATTTGGCGATATTCGGACAGAACGGTTGCAACGCCGCCAAGGCGCAGGTAGGATCGAACGCATGTTCCGGTCCGGCGCTGACCCGCTCGAGCTGCTGCGGGAGGGCGTCGAGGCGCTGGCGAGCGAGGATCGTCGCGAGTGGAACGGCGCGGCGAGGTCGGATCGATTGCTCGAGATCCTCGGCTCACTCGACCGGCTCCACGCTGAAGCGCTCCGCGCGATCGGGGAGTGGGACGCCCGGCAGGACTGGCTCGCCGACGGGGCACTGAGCGCACCGTCGTGGCTCGCGCAGCGAGCGGCCGTCGCGAAGTCGCGGGCGAACCAGCTCGTGCGTGCGGCTCGCCTGGCGTTCCGGCACGAGCGCACGGGCAAGGCGCTCGCCGCGGGAGACGTCTCGGCCGCGCAGGTGGAGGTGCTCGCGCTCGCGGCGAAGGGGCGCGAGCGGCTGTACGCGCGCGACGAGGACGTGCTCCTCGACATCGCGCCGACCCTGTCGGTCGACGACTTCACGACCGCGGCGAAGTACTGGCGCGCCGCTGCCGACGACGAGCTGGCGCAGCGCGACGCGCACCTCGCGTTCCAGGAGCGGGGTCTCTCGTTCGCGACCACGCTGCACGGTCGTGTCGATCTCCGCGGGAGCTTCGATGCAGAAGGTGGCGCGATCGTGATGCGCGCGATCGACGCGTACGACCGTCCCGATCCGTCGGTGATCGACGGTGGTCCGGTCGACGGGCCTCGGTCGGTGGCGCAACGCGCCCACGATGCGCTCGTGCAGATCTGCTCCGAAGCACTCGCTCGCAAGGAGGCGGGTGGCCACCACACGACCGGCATCGACGGGCTGATCGACGTCGAGCGATTCGCCGGCGCGGGTCCGGTCGACGTGCTGTCCGGTCGTTGCGAGATCTCGGGCGTCGGGCCCGTGCCGCGGGTGGTGCTCGAACGCCTGGCGTGCGACTCGGCGGTCGGGCGAGTGGTGATGCGCGGGAAGTCGGAGGTGCTCGACGTCGGCCGCCGCACGCGCGTCGTGTCGCGCTCGTTGCGGCGGGCGGTGGAGTTGCGAGACCGCCACTGCGTGTTCCCCGGGTGCGACGCGCCGCTCCGCTGGTGTGATGTCCACCACCTGCGCCACTGGGCGCATGGCGGTGAGACGAGTCTCGACAATTGCCTGCTGCTGTGTCGCCGTCACCACGTCGCATGTCACGAGGGAGGGTGGGAGCTGGCGCGCAGGCCCGACGGCACGATCGAGGTGGCCCGCCGCGGCTTCCGCGTCCGGACCCGCGTCCGCGCCCGCGCCCCAGCCGATGCGGCGGTGTGATCCGAACGGTTGACATCCGGCTGCGCTGAGACGACGCTCGACTCGCGCGTCGCAAGGTGTCGTGTCGCGGTGCCGTCCGTTGGAACGGGGGTCGCCATGCCGAAGTACCTGTGGCAGGTGTCGTACAGCCAGCAGGCGGTGTCGGGCCTGCTCGCGGAGGGGGGCACGAGCCGTCGCGACACGATTGCGAAGCTGGTGCAGGAGCAGGGGGGCTCGCTCGAGGCCTTCTACTTCGCGTTCGGCGACACCGACGCCTTCGTGATCGCCACGCTGCCCGACGATGCGACGGCCGCCGCCGTGAGCCTCACCGTCGGCGCCGCCGGGACGGGCGCCGTCCGCACCATCCGCCTCCTCGATCCCGAGGACATCGACGACGCGGCGAAGAAGACCATCGGGTATCGCGCGCCCGGCGACGTGGGCTGACCGGTTCGAGGGCTCGAATCCCGACCCGACAGGTCGGGCATGGAGGCCGGACTTGTAGGATTCCCGCCATGGCCGACGTGCGCGTCCCGAACCTCCTGCGTGTCCACACCGACGGACAGGCCACGGTGTCGGCCAATGGCGCGACGGTGGGAGAGGTGTTCCAGGCGCTCGTCGCGCAGTACCCGGGTCTGTCGAACCAGCTGGTCGACGAGTCGGGCGGGCTGCACAAGTTCGTCAACGTCTACGTCGACGACGACGACATCCGTTACCTCGACAAGCTCGACACGAAGCTCGCCGAGGGCGCGACGATCTCCATCCTCCCCGCCGTGGCCGGGGGCTCCATCTCGTCGGCGGTCGCCGCAGGCTGAGACGCCGACCACCATGCGCTTCGACGACATCCTCGGGCTGATCGGCAACACGCCGATGGTGGGCGTGCACGCGCTCTCGCCCAATCCCGACGTCCGCATCTTCGCCAAGCTCGAAGGGCAGAACCCGGGCGGCTCCTCGAAGGACCGCATCGCGCTGCGCATGGTGCAGCTCGCGGAGGCCGACGGCACGCTGCGCGACGGCGACACGATCCTCGAGCCGTCGTCGGGCAACACCGGCATCGGGCTCGCGCTCGTCGCGCGGCTGCGTGGCTACAAGCTGCGCGTGGTGATGCCCGAGAATGTGTCGGTCGAGCGCCGTCAGCTGCTCGAGATCTTCGGCGCCGAGATCGTGCTGTCGCCCGCCGACGAGGGCAGCAACGGTGCCATCCGCCTGTCGCAGGAGCTCGGGGAGAGCGATCCCTCGCTGGTGCGCCTGTTCCAGTACGGCAACCCGGCGAACCCGCTTGCGCACTACGAGCGCACCGGCCCCGAGATCTGGCGCGACTGCCCCGACGTCGACGTGTTCGTCGCCGGCCTCGGCACGAGCGGCACGTTGATGGGTGTCGGTCGTTACCTGAAGGAGCAGAAGCCCTCGGTGCAGGTGGTCGCGGTCGAGCCGCCGGCCGGTGAGCTGGTGCAGGGGCTCCGCAACCTCGACGACGGCTTCGTGCCGCCGATCTTCGACCCCGACGTGCTCGACCGGAAGTTCATCGTGCGGCCGCGGGAGTCGATCGAGTGGCTCCGTAGGTTGCTGAACGACTGCGGCGTGTTCGCCGGGGTGTCGTCGGGTGCTGCCGTCGCCGGCGCGGCGAAGATGGCGGCCACGATGGAGTCGGGCACCATCGTCACGCTCCTGCCCGACGCAGGATGGAAGTACCTCTCGTCCGGTGCGTGGACTGACGACATCGACGTGGTCGAAGAGCGCGCCACGCGCATCAATTACTGGTAGTCACGACGTCGTGACCGTCACCCGCGAGGACCTCGCGCGCGCCGCGGCCGCGCTGCGCGCCGGCGAGCTCGTCGCGTTCCCGACCGAGACGGTGTACGGGCTCGGTGCCGATGCCTCGTCGCCCGAGGCGCTGCAGCGGCTCTACGAGGTGAAGCGCCGGCCCGCCGACCACCCGGTGATCGTGCACATCGCCGATGTCGAGGCCGTCGATACGTGGGCGGTCGACGTGCCCGACCCGGCGCGGCAACTCGCGGCCGCGTGCTGGCCCGGTCCACTCACCCTGGTCCTCCGGCGCGCGGCGGGCGTCCTCGACCAGGCGACCGGTGGCCTCGACACGGTCGGGGTGCGGGTGCCCGACCAGCAGGTGGCGCTCGCGCTGCTGCGAGAGTTCGGAGGAGGGATCGCCGCGCCCTCGGCGAACCGCTACGGGCGCGTGAGCCCGACCTCTGCTGACGACGTGCGCGCCGACCTGGGTGACGACGTCGACGTCGTGCTCGACGACGGGCCGTGCCGCGTCGGCGTCGAGTCGACGATCGTCGACTGCAGCTCGGCGACGTTGAGGATCCTCCGTGAAGGTGGCGTCACGCGCCAGCACGTCGAGGCGATCGTCGGCGTGAGTGTCGCGCTCGACACCGATGCACGCGAAGGAGTCCGCGCGCCGGGCACCCATGAATCGCACTACGCGCCACGGGCGCGCGTCGAGGTCGCGGTCGCCGATGAGGTCGCGTCGCGCTCGGTCGCGGCCACCGCGCGCGGCGAGCGCGTCGGCGTGATCACGACTGAAGGGAGCGGCTCGCTGCCCGACGGCGTGATCGTGCTGGGTCGTCCCTCCACCGACGAGGAATACGCGCGCTCGCTGTACGCGCTCTTGCGCGCCGCCGACGATCGGCAACTCGATGTGGTCGTCGCTGTCGCACCGGCGGCCGACGGCATCGGCGCCGCGGTGGCCGACCGGCTGCGCCGGGCGGCGGCGCCCCGGCCGGCGCAGGACAACGCGTGAGCCTCGACGCGCCCATCGGCGTGTTCGACTCCGGGCTGGGTGGTCTCACGGTGCTCCGCGCGCTGATCGACCTGCTCCCCGACGAGCAGATGGTGTACTTCGGCGACACCGGTCGGTTCCCGTACGGGCCGAAGCCTCGCGCCGAGGTGCGGGCCCACGCGCTCGAGATCGCCGACCTGCTCGTGGCGCGTGGCGTGAAGGCGTTGGTCGTGGCGTGCAACAGCGCGGCGGCCGCCGCGCTCGACGAGCTGCGCGGGCGCTACGACATCCCGGTGGTGGGGGTGATCGAACCCGGCCTCCAGGCAGGCATGAGCGTGACCCGCACCAAGAAGGTGGGCGTGATCGGCACGGTCGGCACCATCGCCTCCGGCGCCTACCAGGAGCTCGCCGCCGCGATCGATCCCCGGGTCGAGCTCACCTGCGCAGCTTGCCCCGGTTTCGTCGAGTTCGTGGAGGCGGGCGACGTGGAATCGGACCAGGTGCACGTGCTCGCGGAGCGCCTGCTGGCCCCGGTGCGGGCGGCGGGCGTCGACACCCTGGTGCTCGGTTGCACCCATTACCCCCTTCTCGCCCGTACCATCGGTGACGCGATGGGCCGAGACGTGGTGTTGGTGTCCAGCGCGGACGAGACCGCATTCGCAGTCCGCGGTCTCCTGGCAGGGAAAAAGATGCTCGTGTCGGCCCGGAACGGGGTCGATCACACGTTCTTGACCAGTGGTTCAGTGGAGACCTTCCGGCAGCTCGGGGGCCGGTTCCTCGGACCAGAGGTGTCGGCAGTCGAGGGATGGCGATGGAGCTGACGGTGCTGGGGTGCTCGGGGTCGTACGGCGCCCCGGGTGGTGGCGCGTGCAGCGGCTACCTCGTGCGGTCCAACGGGTCGTCGATCTGGGTCGACTGCGGCAACGGCACGTTCGGTCATCTGCAGGAGCACCTGAAGGTCGAGGACCTCACCGCGGTCGTGCTCACCCACGGCCACCCCGACCACTGCGTCGACATCTACGGGCTCCACATCCTCCTGCGCTACGGCCTCGAGCGCGAGGGCGTGCCCGTGTTCGCGCCCGAGGGGCTCGAGGGCTACCTCACGTCGCTGGTGTCCGACTTCGGGAACACCTTCGACTGGCGACCGATCGGCAACGGCGACACCGCGACCGTCGGCGACATCGCGCTGAAGTTCGCGCGCACCGACCACCCGCCGCCCACCTACGCCGTCGAGGCGACCGCGGGCGGGAAGCGGCTCGTGTACACCGCCGACACCGGTCCGGGCTGGTCGGTCGGGGCGTTCGATCCGGGCGCCGACCTCGTGCTGTCGGAGGCGACCTACCTGCACGAGCACCGTCCCGCGCCGATCCACCTGTCGGCCCGTCAAGCCGGTGAGGCCGCGCGCGAGGCGAAGGCGCAACGCCTCGTGCTCACCCACCTCTGGCCGCTCATCGACCCGGTCCTCGCGGCCGAGGAGGGCGCCGAGGCGTTCGGCGGTCCGGTCACGCTCGCCGCACCCCACATGGTGACCGTCGTCTAGCTTCCCTCTCTCCGAGGAATTGGGCGTTCGAGGATTGGGCCTCATGGGGATCAGGCGGGACGGGCGCGAGCCCGACGAGTTGCGGCCGATCACGTTCACGCGTGACTTCACCGAGTTCGCGGCGGGCTCGGTGCTGGTCGAGTTCGGCAAGACGCGCGTGCTCTGCACCGCGTCGGCCGAGGAGCGCGTGCCGCCGTGGCTCCGGGGTCAAGGACGCGGCTGGGTCACCGCCGAGTACTCGATGCTGCCGGGCGCGACGTCGGAGCGCAACGACCGCGAGGCCGCTCGGGGCAAGCAGTCGGGGCGCACGCAGGAGATCCAGCGCCTCATCGGCCGGTCGCTGCGGGCGGTCACCGACCTGCGCGCGATGGGCGAGAACCAGATCACGGTCGACTGCGACGTGCTGCAGGCCGACGGCGGGACGCGGACCGCATCGATCTGCGGCGGATACGTCGCGCTGCACGACGCGTGCTCACGGCTCGTGCAGGCGAAGAAGATGCCGTCGCACCCGATCACCGACACGTGCGCCGCGATCTCGGTCGGGATCGTCGACGCACTCGCACACCTCGACCTCGACTACAGCGAGGACGTGCGCGCCGACGTCGACATGAACGTGGTGATGACCGGTGCGGGGAAGTTCGTCGAGGTGCAGGGCACGGCCGAGGGACAACCGTTCTCGCGCTCGGAGCTCGACGACCTGCTCGCGCTGGCCGAAGCCGGGATCCTGGAGATCTTCGGCGCCCAGCGCGAGATGCTCACCGTCGCGCCGGAGCCTCGGCGGGCCTGACCGTGCGGTTCGTGCTCGCGACGGCGAACGAGCACAAAGCGCGCGAGATCGAGCAGATCCTGCACGCGCTCGACGTGCCGGTCGAGCTCGTGGCGCGGCCGACCGACGTGCCCGACGTCGACGAGACGGGCGCGACGCTCGAGGAGAACGCGCGCCTGAAGGCCGTCGCGCTCTGCGACGCGACGGGCGAGCCGGTGCTCGCCGACGACACGGGCCTCGAGGTCGACGCCCTCGACGGTGCACCGGGCGTGCACTCGGCGCGATTCGCGTCACCGGGGCCGGGCGCGCGACCCGACGCGGAGCGCAACACCGACAAGCTGCTCGCGCTCCTCGAGGACGTTCCCGATGACCGGCGGACCGCCCGGTTCGTGACCGTCGCCATCGCCCGCTTCCCGGACGGTCGCGAAGCGGCGGCGATCGGCACCGTCGAGGGCCGGATCACCCGCGAGCGGCGCACCAGCCCCACCGGGGAAGGCTTCGGGTACGACCCGGTGTTCGAGCCCGAGGAGGGGCGAGGCCTCACGTTCGCCGAGATGTCCGGTTCGTCGAAGCACGAGATCTCGCACCGCGGGCGAGCGTTCCGTACGCTGGCGGACGGGCTCCGGATCATGGCCGCGCTCGACGAGACGCACGAGGGGGAGTGAGGCGTTGGCAGTCATCGACATCGCGGGGTTCGTCGCCGACCTGAAGGACCACGCGGTCGAGCACGGGTTCCACGTGCACGACGAACGCCACTTCGTGGAGAGCTACTCGCTGCGCCAGAACTGGGAGGTCGACCTCCACCCGGAGGAAGGGTGCGAAGGTCCGGTCGATCTGTACCTGTCGCTCGAGATCGACCCGAGGGTGCTGCTCGGGTTCGAGGACGCGGTGATCGAGCGGGGCGATCTCGAGGACCCGCCCGACGAATTCCACTTCCCGTTCAATTTCACCTGGGCGCTGCCGCCGCTGGCGCACGGGCCCGATCTCCTGGTGCTCGCGACCGAGGTCGCGGCACGAGGTGGGCCCGACCTCCCGCTCGAGGTGTCGGCCATCGACTCGATCCCCGAGGCCACCGACGCACCCGAGCGCTCGTTGCGGATCGTCGCCCATCAGTCGGTGTCGCTCCTGCACATCCGTGACGGCGACGCCGTCTCCTGCGAGGTGCTCGACCGCTGCCTCGACGTGAGCCGCTACCTGCTGGAGCAGGCCGCCGACTGGCTCGGCTAGGGGCCGCGGCGCCGCGCACCCCGTGGCGGGTGCGCCATCGACAAGAATCGTGGCCATGCCGATGCGCGTGGACTGCAGGCACTACGAGAGCCGGACCTATGGCACCGGCGAGGTCGTGCGGAAGTGCCGCATCGACTTCGCGCCGGAAGCACCGTGGCGCTGCCCCGACGACTGCGTCGGGTACGAACGCCGCATGATCGACGCCGGGTGGCAGGTGGGCTCGCTCGAGAAGGGCTACGACGTGCCCGAGGTCGAGCCGGAAGGTGACGACATCGCGGCGCTGCTCGACGCGGCGGAGGAGATCGTGAACTCCGCCGCACCCGAGATCATCGACGACCTCGGGCGCAAGAAGCCGCGCGGTCGTTTCGGAAAGCGCGAGCGCAAGCGACGCGGTTGACCCGAGCCCGGCCCTTCCTCGTCGCGATGGTGATCGCGGCCGCCACCATCGCAGTGCTCCCGGCGCACGCGGTCGCGGCGCCGCACGATCGGCGACGGCGTCCGAACATCGTGTTCGTCCTCACCGACGACATGACGGCCTCCGATCTCGCCGTGATGCCGGCGACCCGGCGCCTGATCGGCGACGAGGGCGCGACGTTCGACCAGTTCTTCGTGAACGACCCTGCGTGCTGCCCGTCGCGCGCCACGATCCTCACCGGTCGCTACGCGCACAACACCGGCGTGTGGTCGAACGGGGGCACGAACGGAGGGTTCGAGACCGCGCATCGACTCGGCCTCGAGAACGACACCATCGCGACCCGCCTGCAGGCCGGCGGCTACCGCACCGGGCTGTTCGGGAAGTACCTCAACGGCTACCCCAACGGGGTGGCGCCGGAGGACATCCCGCCCGGATGGGGTACGTGGGTGTCGCCGGTCGCGGGTGACCCGTACTCCGAGTACGGGTACTCGCTCAACGTCGACGGCCGCATCGTGGAGCACGGCTCGACGGCGAACGACTACGGCACCGACGTGTACGCGCGGGCGGCGCGTCGCTTCATCCGGGACTCGACGCACGCGGGCGAGCCCTTCTTCGCTGCGGTCACGGTCTACGCGCCGCACCAGCCCGCGGTGCCTGCGCCGGACGACATCCAGTCGTTCCGGCACGCGCACGCGCCGCGCACGCCGAGCTTCGACCAACCCGACGTGAGCGCGTCACCGGCGTTCATCCGTGGCCTGCCGCGCCTGAGTCCGGCGTCGAAGCACGCGATCGACAACCTCTACCGCCGTCGGGTGCAGTCGCTCCAGGACGTGGACCGACAGGTCGCCCGGCTGGTGAAGACGGTGCGCGAGCAGGGCCAGCTCGACAACACCTACTTCGTGTTCAGCTCCGACAACGGGTTCCACCTCGGCCAGCACCGGCTTCCCGCGGGCAAGTACACCGCGTACGAGACCGACATCCACGTGCCGTTGCTCGTGCGCGGTCCGGGGATCGCGGCGGGCCAGCACGTCGAGGGCCTCACCGGCAACGTCGACCTCGCGCCGACGTTCGAGGCGATGGCGGGCGTGCCCCGCCCGGGATCCAACGACGGTCGGTCCCTGCTCGGGCTCGCGCGCGAACCGGACGGCACGCCGTGGGACCGGACCGCGTACCTGATCGAGCACCGCAAGGAAGTGGGCAAGACGAAGCCCGCGCGCGAGGGCGAGCTGCCGCTCGAGCCGCCCGACCCCGAAGCCGGCGGCGCGGCGGCGGGCGGGGCGGAGTCGGGCGCCAGCGCCGCGGTGGCGCACGTGCGCGAGCCGACGCACCGGTCGCACGACTACGCGCTGTTGAAGCGCGACGGTGGGCTGCCCGACTACGACGCGGTGCGCACGGCACGGTGGCTCTACGTGGAGTACGTCACCGGCGAGCGCGAGCTCTACGACGTGCGCCTCGATCCCGACGAGCTCGTGAACCTCGCCGGGAAGGGGCACGTGTCGGTCGAGGCCACGCTGCACCGGCGGCTCGACCGCTTGCGCAATTGCGCGGGCTCCACGTGCCGTGCGAGCGGGGAGACTCGAACTCCCACACCTCTCGGTACCAGGACCTAAACCTGGCGCGTCTGCCGGTTCCGCCACGCTCGCGTTCGACCAGTCTGCTCCAGATGCCGGGCTCGAAATGGCCGCATTCGGTTCCGCCAGGTACGTTGGGCGCACCGTATCCAGCCAATCGGGGGAAGAGATGGCCAAGCAGGTGCCGATCGTCGACTACCTGGTGTTGGGCGACCAGCCCCACCTGGAGGCGCACGAGTGCAAGGAGTGCGGGGCCCTGTACTGGGACCGGCGCAACGCATGCGCGAAGTGCGGCAAGACCGAGTTCGCGAGCAAGGCCGTGGGAACGACCGGGTTCGTCCGGTCCTACGCGATCGTCCACCAGGCCGCCCCCGGTGTGCCGGTGCCCTACGTCTCGGCGGTGGTCGACCTCGACGGCGGCGGCCAGGTGAAGTGCAACGTCGTCAACGTCGACCCCGAGCCCGACAAGGTCGCGCTCGGAATGAAAGTGCAGCTGACCACGTTCGTCGCCGCGACGGACGACGAAGGCACCGAGGCGGTCTGCTTCGGTTTCGAGCCGGTCTGACCGGCAGAACACGGCCGACGAAACATGAAGGGAAACCTCGCATGAGCGAAGCAGTGTGGGTACTCGGGGCGTCGATGACCAAGATCGACCGGTACCCCGACAAGGACCTCCTCGACCTCGCGTCGGAGGCGTCGCTGAACGCGCTGGCCGACGGCGGCGTCACCATCCACGACATGGACGTCCTCGCCGCGGGCACGCAGTTCTCCGGTGGGCTGGGCCAGATGTTGCAGCACCAGATCGGCCAGACCGGCATCCCGGTGTACAACGTCACGAACGCGTGCGCGACGGGCGCCACCGCGGTGCGCACCGTCTACATGTCGATCGCAGCGGGTGAGTCCGACATGGGCCTCGCCGTCGGCGCGGAGCAGATGGGCAAGATGGGTCTGCTCGCCGGCAACGCCCCGCGCAAGGACGCGAACGTGTACGAGCCGAGCGGTCGCTTCGGTTCGGTGCTCCCGGCCGACGGGTGGCTCGGCTCCGGCACCATGCCCGCGGTGTTCGGCCAGGCCGGCATGGAGTACGCCTACGAGAACGACGGCGTCGGCTTCGAGCAGTTCGCCAAGGTGGCGCAGAAGAACCACGAGCACTCGGCGCTGAACCCGCTCTCGCAGTACCGCAAGGTGTTCTCGCTCGAGGAGATCATGGAAGCCCGCGTGATCTCGTACCCGAACACCTTGCCGATGTGCTGCCCGACCGGTGACGGCGCGGCGGCGATCGTGCTGGTGTCGGACGCCAAGCTGAAGACGCTGTCGCTCGAGCAGCAGAAGCGCGCGGTGAAGATGAGCGCGTCGGTCCTCACGAGCGACCCGTGGACCGAGGGCAGTGCTGCGCAGCCCGACGTGAGCACGCTCACGCGCAACGCGGCGGCGCAGGCCTACGAGAAGGCGGGCATCGGTCCGGAAGACCTCGACCTCGTCGAGCTCCACGACTGCTTCGCGACGGCCGAGCTGATCCACTACGACAACCTCGGCCTGTGTGAGCGCGGTGGCGCGGGTGCGTTCATCGACTCCGGTGCGCCGTGGCGCGACGGCTCGATGCCGGTGAACGTGTCGGGTGGGCTGCTCTCCAAGGGCCACCCGATCGGCATGACCGGCGCTGCTGGCGTGTTCGAGATCACCACGCAGCTGCGCGGTGAGGCGGGCGACCGCCAGATCGAGGGCGCCAAGGTCGGGATGGCCCACGTCATCGGGCTCGGCTCCGCCTGTGGCATCCACCTGCTGGAGAAGTCGGCCGCCTAGTTCCTGCTGGACGTGTGCTCGGGCGCCGTGATGCGGCGCTCGAGCACGTCCAGGAACGCGGCCCGGCGCTCGAGCTGGCGGGGCCCGGTCGGCGAGCACCCCGTGATGAGCCGCGTGAGCTGCGGCACCATCAACGGCCCGAGCACGAGGCAGAGCTCCGAGAGCACGAGCTGCGCCGCGTCGAGGTCGTCGGGCAGGTTGCCCGCGCGCTGCTCGGCCTCGACCGCGGCGATCCACTGCTTGAAGTACGCGCGACGCATCGACTCGTCGATCACCGGGCCCGTGCGCGCTTCGAGCGCCTCCCACGCGAGCAACCGCACGTAGTCCTCTTCCTGCGTGAGGTTCGCCTGGCGCCGCGCGAGCCGACCCGGCGCGGCGATGTCGGGGTGGTGGACATCGGTCGAGCGCTCGTCGATGCGGCGTTGCAGGATCTCGTGGAACAGGCCCTGCTTCGACCCGAAGTAGTAGTAGAGCATCCGCTTGTTCACACCCGCGCGCTCGGCGATCGCGTCGACGCGCGCGCCCGCGATCCCCTTGTCGGAGAATTCGCGCAGCGCGGCGTCGAGGATCCGCCGCTTCGTCGCTTCCGGATCACGTGTCGCCAAGACGCCCCCCTGCGGTGCAGGCGTCACCGTAGAGTTCAACTGGTGGTGGCGTCCAGACGGCTGTCGGCGTGGGTCGCGGTCGCGACGGGTGGCGCCATCGGCACCGTGGCGCGGTACGAGGCGACGTTGCGCTTCCCGGTGCGCGCCGGGGAGTTCCCCTGGACCATCCTCGTGGTGAACCTGGTCGGTTGCGTCGCCGCGGGTGTGCTGATGGCGATCGTGCACCACTGGGCAACGTGTCCTTCGTGGGTCCGCCCGTTCGCGGTCATCGGCGTGTGCGGTGGGCTCACGACGTTCTCGACCTGGATGGTCACCGACGTGCTGCTCGCGCGCGACAGCGCCGGCGCGCTCGCGGTGCTCGACGTCGTGGTGTCGCTCGTCGCCGGCGTGGTCGCGGTGTGGATCGGCTTCGACGCCACGCGGCGGATCGTGGGCGATCGCGGCTCGATCGGCGCCCTCGACCCGACCGAGGCCGACTGATGTGGGTCTGGGTGGCGTTGGCGGGTGCGGCCGGTGCCGCGAGCCGCTATGGCGTGCACCGCGCGATGGAGTCGCGGGTGGTGTCCGCGCTGCCGTGGGGCACGATCGCGGTGAACCTCGCGGGTTCGCTCGCGCTCGGCGTCGTCGCCGGCCTCGTGCTGCACCAAGGCGTCGATCCCGATGTGCAGGTGATCGCGGGCACGGGGTTCCTCGGCGCGTTCACCAC